>JAEWJV010000255.1 GCA_023386395.1 Bacteroidota bacterium | reverse complement strand
CCGGCACCTGTAAAGCAGTGGCCAGGTCATAATGCCCCTGTATGCCAAAACCAATAACACCTACACGGATCTTATCTGCAGATGAAATCTTTTTTTCGTAGTGTAAAATTCTTTCTTCTGCTTTTTCTTTTGCTGCAAGGCTGCTTAAAGGAGAAGCTGCAGCCAATAAACTCGTAGCGCCAATCTGTTGCAGGAATTTTCTGCGTGATGCCTGGTTTTGTTTCGACATAATTGAATTTTTATTGATTGATATGAGTGAATAAACTTAAATGCTGCCGCTTTATGGTTAATACTAAGCAATCATTGTTGCGGCTTTTCAAAAATAATGTATTTGAAACGTGATGGCAAACAAAGCAATTATTTAAAATGCTAGTTATTAAAGTAATCACGTTCTGATTATTATAGTTAATAATTCCGGCCTGCCGCTAAAAAAGAGGCTTTGTATATTTACCAAAACATAATGATCATGAAAGCTTTTTTAGGAATGGGTTTATTAGGTTCCAATTTCGTTAAAGCCATGCTGCAAAAGGGCGGAGCCGTGCAGGTATGGAACCGCACCGCATCCAAGGCAAAAGCACTGGAAGCATTTGGCGCCAAAGCATTTGATGATGTAAGTGAAGCTGTGAAAGATGCAGATGTTATTCATCTTACGCTTAAAGATGATGCGGTGGTTGATGAAGTATTGAAAAATGCATCTGGCGGATTGAAAGCGGGCGCTGCTATTATAGATCACACAACCACTTCTGCCAAAGGCGCTATAGAACGAACAAAAGCATGGAAGGCAAAGGGCTTCACTTATCTGCATGCGCCTGTATTTATGGGCCCGCAAAATGCGCTGGAAGGCTCAGGTGTTATGCTGGTATCGGGCAACCAGGATGTTATAAAAAAGTTTGAAACGGAGTTATCTGGCATGACCGGCAACCTGCTTAATCTTGGAGATACAGAAGGCAAAGCGGCAGGTATAAAACTAACCGGCAACCTCTTCCTGTTAAGTTTAACCGCAGGTCTTACTGATGCACTGGCGCTTGCCAAAGCACATGGTATTACCGCTGAGGATATACAAAACCTGTTTAGTGTATGGAATCCCGGGGCGGGAGTGCCTGCAAGGTTAAAGAAGATCACATCGGGTACATTTAACCAGCCTTCATGGGAATTGAATATGGCGCGTAAAGATGCCGGTTTAATGCTGAAGGCTGCTGATGAAGCCGGTTCTAAATTAATTACTACACCTGCTATTGCAGCAGTAATGGATGAATGGATAGCCAAAGGCCACGGCAATGATGACTGGAGTGTGATAGCAAAGGATAATATTTAATGACGCCGGGTTTGTAGCTGCTTTTAAAATGCGATTAAATAATATTTTAATGCGTTTTAATTTAAGATTGTTGATTGTACTAATACTAAGCCTTGTTGGTGAATTCATTTTCCTGTTGGCAGTTATTCAGTTTACTGATAAATATCATATTCCCCTTTTGCAGCCTTTCGGATGGATTTTTTGGTTAGGGCTTCTTCAATTTCTTATACCGCTTGCAGTGAGCAGGGAAAAAGCATTTGAATGGTTTCAATACAAGTACGTATGGGGAAGCGTGATTTTGTTTATTATGCACATTGTAATGTTGGTGGTGATTACGCAAATAACAATAGGCTTGTATGCTTTATAAATTATATCAGCTGCTGGCTGATCATAAATCTTTAGGCTTCATTGCCCATATTTAAATCTTCTTTGTTCAATTCAACAGGTTCATCGAATTCTTTATTGCAATCAAAGCAATGCCATGTTTGTTTAATACCAATAGCATAACTGTTCATCAGCCATGTAAGTATTGAACTTATTATATTACCTGTTTTACGGGAAGAGGTTATGTACTCGATATTGTGGCTGCTGCAATAAGGACAGGCAAAACTCTTACGCTTTATTTCTTTAAGCTCATTCAATATACCGTTTGCGTCATCAAGGTCATTTTTATTGATCATGAGCTTTATGCCTCCCAGCGCATTACCAAGCATTGGTGCAAGTGTTATGGTGTCTTCGTCTTTAAGCCAGCATTTTATACCTGCTTCTCCCAGCCTGCCCATTGTTAAATGCGCATCAATATAATTATCGAATGTTTCAAGAATCATAAAATCCATAATGGTGGTTTATCATAAAACTATATAATATATCTGCAATCGCATTTTTGCCTGTTCATTTCAATCATTAAATTGCCACGGTGAAAATTTTTCTTATTGGTTTAATGGGCAGCGGTAAAAGTTACTGGGCGCATAAAGTGGGCAAAGCGCTTGGTATTCCTGCATTCGATTTAGACAGAGAGGTTGAAAAAGCAGAAGACAAAACGATAGCTGAAATATTTGTGGAAAAAGGCGAAAGTTATTTTCGTTTAAAGGAAAATGAAATACTGAAAAGTTTTGCAGATATAGAAAATTTTATACTGGCTACCGGCGGCGGAGCGCCTTGTTTTCACGATAACATAGAATGGATGAATGCCAACGGCATTACCATCTGGATTGATGAGCCGCTTGCCGTGATTGCTGCACGATTGCAGCAGGAAAAAGCACATCGCCCTTTAATTGCAAATGTGGATGAGGAAGACCTTGAAGATTTCTTTTATCAAATGCGGGAGAAAAGGAAACCCTTTTATGCAAAGGCTAAATATCATTTAAACAGCGGCCATCTTACCGAAAAACATTTTATTGAAATACTTTCGTTATATGAATAAAACATATTTAATAATAGCAGCCGTTTTAGGTGCATTATCCGTTATACTGGGTGCTTTTGGTGCGCATGCTTTAAAAAGCCGCATGGCGCCTGATGCATTGGATATTTTTGAAACAGCCGTTAAATACCAGTTCTACCATGTATTTGCATTGCTTGCGGTGGCCATTATCAGCCAGTTTATCCCGGGCAGTTTATTAACCTGGAGCGGCCGGAGTTTTATTGCCGGTATGATACTCTTTTCAGGCTCGCTGTATTTACTTTCTTATTTTAAGATGGCCGGGAATACCCATATGAACTGGCTTGGCGCTGTAACACCTTTTGGCGGCCTTTGTTTTATTGCAGGCTGGCTGTTACTGGCTTTTGCTGCGATAAAGAATTAATGTTGTGAGTGATCAATACATGAAGAATCGTCAAACATGATTTTTTTTCGACTTCGCTCAACAATAGTCTTCGGCTCCGCTCAGACTATTTTTGGGAAATACCAAAATATTAATTCAATACTTTTACGCTCAGCAATTTTATTATGTTATTCCTCAATAATCTTTCATGCAGCATAAAACACATTACGACACCGTTTCCAAAGCTATTGAAGCATTGCGCCAGCAAGGCTTTACAACCGATTTTAATATTGAAGAAAATGTGCTGGCCTGTACCGAAGGTAAATTTGCAGCCGGCGATTTCGATATCGTTGATGTTTACCGGTATGAAGGAATCTCTGATCCCGGCGATGAGGCGGCTGTATATGCTGTTAAATCTTCCGGCGGTGTGAAAGGTATTTTAGTAACTGGTTATGGCGTTTCTGCTGATATTTCGGATGCCGAATTACTTGAAAAACTTAGTAAGGCATGACTTTCAGCCATGCAATTCCTTCCGCAGTTTACAAACGTTTTCAGCTATTATTCTAACAGCATAATCAACCTGTTCATCATCGGTAAACCTTCCCAACCCAAAACGCAGCGAATTATTAGCCCGTTCATCGCTCATACCCAGCGCTTTTAAAACGTAGGATGGTTCTACCAATGCAGAAGTGCAGGCCGAGCCTGATGAAGCAGCTATATCTTTACTAAAACCTGTTAATAAACGGTTGGCTGAAACGCCTTCAAAATAAAGATTGGTAACATGCGGTAACCGTTGTTGTGTATTTCCATTTATAAAAACATTATCCAGTTGCATCAAAGCATTTTCAAAACGATTTCTTAATGCATATAAACGTTCAGCTTCGTTATCCATTTCCATTATACTTATTTCACAGGCTTTGCCAAAACCAACGATGGCAGGCACATTCAGCGTGCCGCTGCGCATATTGTTTTCATGGCCGCCACCATCTATTTGTGCTATAATTTTTGCCCGCGGGTCTTTACGCCGCACATACAAAGCACCAATGCCTTTCGGGCCATACATTTTGTGAGCGGAGAAGGAGAGGAGGCTTATATCATCCTTTATCACATCAACCGGAATTTTACCTGCAACCTGCGCAGCATCGCAGAAAAATAAAATATTATGCTGCCTGGCAATGGCCGCAATTTTTTGTATGGGCTGAATAACGCCAATCTCGTTATTGGCATACATTACAGCAATTAAAATAGTGGTGGGTTTAATACTACTTTCAAGTTCATCAATATTAATAAGGCCTTCTTTGTTTACAGGCAGATACGTTATGGCAGCGCCAAGTTTTTCCAAATGCCTGCAGGTATCCAGAACAGCTTTATGTTCTGTAGCAACTGTTATGATGTGATTGCCTTTGCTGCTATAAGCTTCAAACACGCCTTTAAGCGCAAGGTTAATACTTTCCGTTGCGCCTGAAGTAAATACAATCTCTTTCGGATGCGCATTAATAAGTGAAGCAAGCTGTTGCCGCGCCTGTTCAACGGCTTCGGATGCAGCCCATCCATAGGCATGGGTGCGGCTGGCGGCATTGCCAAATTGCTGTGTGAAATAAGGCAGCATTGCCTCTAATACACGCGGGTCAACAGGTGTGGTAGAATTATTATCCAGGTAAACAGGTAACTGCATTGCCGCAAGTTACTATCCATTTATAAAATGTAAAGGCGTCCGCACCTTGATGCTGAACGCCTTTAACTGTAACCCTCTGCCCGTTGCAAATATGTTGAATTATTTTTGAGGTTTTAGCAATTGCCCCCTTATTTCACCATCATTATATGTGGCGGTGCTTACGTTTACATACCAGCCATAACTAAGCAAAGATGCTTCATATTGCGGGTCGATGGTTAAATAACCTGAAACACCGTTGGCTGAAAAGCTATTCGTTACAGGCATGTTAATAAAACCGCCATTTCCATCAGGCGCCTGGAAATAAATGGCCGAAGGCGAGCCGGTTAAACCGTCCCATGTAATGGTGTATGCAAGCTGGTTCTTGATTGAATCGTACGTAGCATTGCATGTACCGGTTGCTGTTACACTGTTTGAAGGTATGGCCTGCGTTCCGTCGAGCGCTGCAACATAGGAGGAAATATAATCCTCTATATCATCTTTTTTACAGGAACCAAAACTTACAAATGCCATCAACACAATTAAAGCATACATTAAAATACCTGCACGTTGTTTTACTTTATTCATAGTTATTGTTTAACATTATTGCGAAAGGCGCAAGATAAGCGCCAATCGTAATTTTCAGTAAAACCTGCAGGCAAATAACGAGCCATTTGCTGCAGCCGGGCAGAAAAATTGCAAGCCGGGGAGGTGAGCTGCAGGCAGAAACTCTTTGTAATTGGCAACCTGGATGCTAATTATTTTAATAAAGAAATTTAATTGCGACTTCTATATTATTTATAAAACTTCCAGTTGGCCTTATAATCTTTTGTTAGCGGCAAATTTTCCAGTATGGCTCTTTCCATTTCTACCGGCATGGTATTCTGATGAATGAATGCATCGTGAAAATCTTTATAACTCATTTTCTTTGTATCAACCAATTCTCTCTTTAACTGCATTATCTGTAAACCACCAATCATATAACCTATCTGGTATAACGGATCGTAGCCACCTTCAAAAGAACGGCGCACTTCACCTTCAGCATTGGCGCGTTCATGGCCCACGCTGTCAACCAAAAAATCAATGCATTCCTGCGGGCTCCATTTGCCGGTATGATAATTAATTGAAAAGATAATTCTTGCACAACGGTGCATGCGCCAAAACAGCATGCCCACGCGGTCTTCAGGCGACTGTGGGAAACCCTGGTTCCACAACAACATCTCCCAGTATAAAGACCAGCCTTCAATCCAGAATGATGTATAAAACTGGCGGCGGTATGGTTTATAGCGGCTCATCATATAATATTCAAGCCGGTGCCCGGCAATCAGTTCATGATGCACGGTAGCCCTTGAAAAGTGTGGGTTATTGCCTCGCATGCTCATCATTTTATCTTCTTCACTCATTTCATTGGTAGGATAGGAAATAATAAGTTCCTCGCCTCCTAAAAAGAAAGGATTAACGCGCTGGTCTTCGGGCGACATCATGCTCATGCGCCATGTTTCTTCTGCCAGCGGCGGAATAGTTATTAAGTTATGCTGTTTGATAAAATCGACAGATTCATTATACAGTTTAAACATAGCAGCCGGCTGTTGGCCCGGCGCTACATAAGTTTGTTTCACTTTTTCCAAAGCAGCTTTCCAGTTATTGCCAAATCCCATTTCATTGCTGGCTTTCAGCATTTCCTTCATGCACCATGCATATTCTTTATGAGCAATGTCAATCAGTTCATCCGGTGTATAATCAATCATCTCATATTTAAGCCCGCGCATTAATCCATCCAAACCTACCGGGTTGCCTTTTATGCCGCTGCTGTCTTTTTTAGGTGGCAATAAACTTTTTTCTTTCGCTTTAATAT
>JAEWJV010000227.1 GCA_023386395.1 Bacteroidota bacterium | reverse complement strand
CAATTGGATAACCCGCGCCCCGAAGCATACCGGCAGGATTCTACTTTATCAAATGAGTATACAGATGCCAGCCAGCTTATCCGCGATCTGCGCGCCGCTTGTGAAAGCGGCTGGGATTTCAGCGGGCGCTGGTTTAAAGATGGTAAAACATTCAGCACCATTCAAACAACCAATCTTATCCCGGTTGATTTGAATTGCCTGCTGTATCATCTTGAATCCTCCATCAGCAAAGCTTCAGCCTTACATAAAAAAGAAAACGACGCTGAAGCTTTTACCGCAAAAGCAGCGCAACGCAAAGCCGCCATCAATCAATATTTCTATGATGAAAAAGATGGTTGGTATTATGATTACAACATCAGTGAAAACAAACAAAATAACCAGAAAACAATTGCCGGCATTACGCCTTTCTTTTTTAATATTCCACCTGTAAATTATATTGAAAAAGCTGCAGCCATAGTGCAGGAAGATTTTTTAAAAGATGGCGGTGTTGTAACCACGCTTATCAATACAGAACAGCAATGGGACTGGCCGAATGGCTGGGCGCCTTTGCAATGGATTACGATAAAAGGGCTGGATAACTATGGCCAAAAAGATTTGGCAACAACGCTGGCACATAACTGGTCAATGCTGAATATAAAAGTTTACCGCAACACCGGCAAGCTGATGGAAAAATACAACGTAATAGATACGCATCTTACCGCAGGTGGTGGCGAATATCCATCGCAGGATGGCTTTGGCTGGACGAATGGTGTGCTGCTGAAAATTTTAAAAACCTATGGCATTTAGAAAATAAAATTGGGCATTCAATATAGAATGCCCAATATAACAAGTAGTGGTTAATTAGCTTTTCTTCTACGATTTCTTGCCGGTAATCTTCATCTTAATGTCCGTATTCATTGGCATTGACTCGCCGCCGCGGTTTATATTCATATTAAGGTTGGTATCCATATCGCCATCAACAGCAATGCCTGAGGGAATATCGTATTTCATACTGCCGGTTGAAGTGCCGTTGATCGTGGCGGTAGAATCTGCCACAGGTGAAGAAATCTTAGCATCAACTTTTACAATAGCCGTGTTTCCTTCTACAGATTCAAGTTTATACGTATTCTCCGATGTCATCTGCGCTCCGCCGGCATCCGTGTTCACAGTAGCTGTCCAGGTATCGCCTGGTTTTACAGGCTTTGAGGGATAACCACCAAATGATTGCTGTATATTTTGCTTGAAATTGTCTTCACTAAAAGCATTGCTGATGTTTGCCATGGGCCCTGCGCCGGAAGCAGCATCCGTCACCTTTTGCATCATTTCTTCAAAGCCGGTTACAGACCCAATCTCTCCTTTTTCATTTATGGTAAACATAAACTGGCCGTTTTTCATGGCACCCAATATTTTGCCGAGCATTGCGCTAACCATATCACTGCTGTCAGCCGGCTCATCAGAATCATAATTTATACTCATTCCACTTACATTCAAATTCATAAAAATTCTTGTTATGGTGGAGTTGAGTTTTTTCCAGCCGGCGCTGTCGCCCGTATTGGTAAAAAGATAAGATATACCTACTGTATTTTTAACATCCACGTCTTGTCCGCCCATATTACCCTTTGTTTCTATATCCATGGTGGAAGCATAAGCATAATTTTCACCTTTCTTTAAATTAAATTTAAGATCAACAGGCTTTTGCGCCGATGAATCAACAGCCATAAATAACGCCCCTATAACAAACGCTGCAAATATTTTTTTCATTTTTTTGATTTTTAACCCGCAATACTAAGCCAATTTTTTTTGTTTGATTCAAAGCAAAACGGGAATGGTTATTTTTGATTTTTTACGGCAATGATCGCACCACAAACCATAGAACAAATTACAAACCGCATTGATATACTTGATGTGGTGGGCGAATTTGTGAAACTGAAAAAACGCGGCGCCAATTATCTCGGCCTCTGCCCTTTTCACAATGAAAAAACGCCATCATTTACCGTATCGCCGTCAAAAGAAATTTATAAATGTTTTGGCTGCGGTAAAAGTGGCAATACCATCACTTTTTTGATGGAGCATGAAAAATATTCTTACGCCGAAGCGTTAAAATGGCTGGCGCAGCGCTATAACATAGAAATACAGGAAACGGAAGTAAGCGATGAAACCCGCACTATCCAGCAGGCTGCCGAAAGCCTGCATGCCTTAAACAATTTTGCACAAAAATTCTTTACCGAACAATTGCTGCACACTGAAGAAGGGCAGTCGCATGCCTTAACTTATCTGGAAGAACGCGGTTATGACGTTAAAATAGTTGAACAATTTCAGTTAGGGTATAACCCGCAGGCAAGAAATGCATTTGCAACGGCTGCTTTGCAAAACCAATTCAATAAAGAAGTGCTGCTGAAAAGTGGTTTGCTGGTTGAACGCAATGAGGAATTGTTTGACAATTATCGCGGCCGCATCATCTTCCCTATTCATAACAATACAGGAAAAATAATTGGTTTCGGCGCACGTGTAATTGGCAAGGCAGACAAGGCGCCGAAATATATTAATACACCGGAGAATGAAATTTATATAAAGAGCAAAATTTTATATGGCTCTTATTTCGCCCGTCATTCTATCGACAAAAACAATGAATGTTTACTGGTGGAAGGTTACACCGATGTTATAAGCCTGCACCAGGCTGATATTAACAACGTGGTAGCAAGTGGCGGCACATCGCTTACAGCCGACCAGTTACGCATCATTAAAAAATATACAAATAATCTTACCATTATTTATGATGGCGATGCGGCTGGTGTGAAGGCGGCCATGCGCGGTCTTGATATGGCGCTTGAAGAAGGCCTTAACGTAAAACTTGTTTTAATACCGGATAAGGAAGACCCGGACAGCTATGTAAAAAAAGTTGGCACCGATGCTTTTCAAAAATTTATTGCTGAGAATAAAAAAGATTTTATTCTATTCCAGTTAGATGTTTTGCTGAAGGAAGCGGGCAATGATATAACCAAAAAGAATGAAGCGGTAAACCAGGTTGCAGAAAGTTTAAGCAAACTTAACCGTGCAGAAGATTTTACGCGCAGGCAGGCTTACATACATGAATGTGCCGCTGCTTTAAAAATAGATGAAAGCGGTTTAATAAACCTGGTGAATAAATTTATTCACGACAAGGTTGCTAAAGAAGAAAAGAAACAGGCGGCACCTATTCCCGGTTTGGAAGAAACGGCAACTATTGAAGAGGATAAAACAGGGCTTTTATTTCATCCAGACGAAGCGCAGGAAAAAAGTGTGCTGCGTGTTTTGCTTGAATATGGTTTAAAAAAATGGGACGATGACCATACTATCGCTCAGCATATTTTTAAAGAGCTTGAGCAATTTAGTTTCGATAATCCTGACATGGCTTATCTATATAATACCTTCCGCAATTATTATGAGATGGGCTTGCAGCCTTCGGCTAAAACATTGTTATATCACGAAGAAGAAAAGATAAGAAGCCTCGTGGTGAACGTAACGTTATTTCCGTTTGAATTAAGCCAGCGCTGGGATGAGAAGCTGGAGAACATACAGGTTTCAAATGTTGACAACAGCAGTAAAGATGTAGCCATGAGCCTGAGTTATTTCAAGCTGCATAAGATTAAAAAAATGTTTGAGCAGAACCAAAAAGATATTGAAAAATCAACCAACTGGGATGAGACTAGGCAATTAATGGAAGTGCACCGTTATTTAAAAGGCATTGAAAGAGAAATTACGCAGCAGCTTGGTACAGTTATATTGAAATAATTTTTACCTGCATGATTATTTCAATAAAAATAATGCGACAGTAATTTGAGTGATTGCATTTATGGCGGCATTTGTTTAAAAATATTTACTTTCCTTTTTCATTCAACGATTGCAAGCCAGATGAATCATTTAAAAACGCCCGACTACATTGTATTCCTTATTTATTTTATTGTTGTTGCTGTTTATGGTTATTGGATATATCATAAAAAGAAATCTGCCCACATGGATTCAAAAGATTTCTTTTTGGCAGAGGGATCATTAACCTGGTGGGCAATCGGGGCTTCTTTAATTGCATCCAATATTTCAGCAGAACATTTTATCGGCATGAGCGGTTCAGGCTTTGCATTAGGGCTTGCTATTTCAACGTATGAATGGATGGCCGCCGCAACGCTGATAATTGTAGCCATATTTTTCATTCCTGTTTATCTCAAAAATAAAATTTATACCATGCCGCAATTTTTGTCGCGGCGGTATAATGATAAAGTAAGCACTATCATGGCCATATTCTGGCTGCTGCTATATGTGTTTGTTAACCTCACTTCCATTATTTATCTCGGTGCGCTGGCCGTAAATTCTATATCGGGCATAAGCTTTGAATGGTGCATGACCGGCCTTGGCATTTTTTCAATAATCGTTACGCTTGGCGGCATGAAGGTGATTGGTTATACTGATGTGGTGCAGGTGCTCGTTTTAATTATGGGCGGACTGGTTACAACCTTTCTTGCACTCAACCTTGTGTCAGAACATTTT
>JAEWJV010000219.1 GCA_023386395.1 Bacteroidota bacterium | reverse complement strand
TCAGGTTGGCGCTTAAGCTCAAAGCTTCCGGGCGTCCAGGTAAGGTTTTTATCTTCATCATATAAAATGCGCAGCTCATAATCACCGGGTTTATACAGTTTGCGGTAAAACTCGGTACTTGTTAATGCAGCAGAATCAACCACCTTGTCGTTTTGCGTAAACTGCAATACAGGATTAAGGTTTAAATCAATTGCGGGAAAACGCAAACGCACACTTCCATATTCACTTTCTGGTGCAGTTTGAAATTTGATGGTATCAGTCTTTGCCAGCATTTTACCACTGCTGTCTATAAAAGCATCCTGCTGAATAACCAGCCTGAAATACTCTCCTTCTTTCCAGGGATATTGAATAGTGAACTTTTTAAAAGAAGTATCGGCAACAATCCTGTAGTTGTTTAGCGGCTTAAAATTACTATCGGCTAAAACAATTTTTGTGGAATCAAATGTTGCCAGCTTCTCCTGGAAATTTATATCAAGGTTACTTAATAAATCCTGCCGCCCGCTTTCTAATGCTACTGCATATTTTATAGCCTTTGCCGTATCATTGGACCTCTTCCTGGGTGGTTGGTTCGTTGATTGCTGCTGTTGCCCAAAGCCTTCATTTTCCTTACCTGGCTTATATTCATTATATGCATATAATACAACAGGCTCTGCAGAACCAACACTGTCAATTGTAACCGGCTCCTCTGCAAAAGCAAATAGTTTTGTACTGTCGTCGTAACGCTTGGTATAATCGTTTGGCAGCGCATATACAGCATACTTGCCATAGGCCACATATTTAAAGTTGAAACGGCCTGCACTATCAACTGTTGTATAATAATCAGGCCTGAGTTTTTTAACAGCCGAATCATTCAAATTACTGTGCAATACAACAATAAGCGTTGAATCTGTTTTCCCGGTTTCGGCAAGCTGCACTTTGCCACTCAGCCTTCCATCTGTAAGATGATCGCCTGTTGAAAAAACATAAGTGAAATTTCTAGCAGGATTACCTTCATTATTATCCTTTAAAGCCTTGCCGAAATTGATGGAATAAGTTGTATTGGGCTTAAGCGAATCTTTTAGTTTTATAGTGATATCTTTTAAATGCGCCATAATTATGGGCGCTATTTCAGGGTTGGGCGAAACAACAAGGCTTGTTTGCACCGCCTGGTTATCTAACTGTATGTATTCGTCAAATGTGAGTGTTATCCTGTTGGTTTTAAAATTAAGCGCCGAATCTTTTGGGGTTGCTGAAACCAGTACCGGTGGCAAAGAATCCCTCGGGCCGCCTGTTGGCGGAATAATGTTGGCGCAGGATGTTTGCACCTGTATTTCTATAATGGATATGATGATAAGAATAAAAAGAGAATAATATTTCTTCAAGCGATTTTTTCTTTAAAGTTCAAACATAATAGCTTTATTTGGTTTCACTTCCTAATAATCCGATAAATTGTCTCAACCCTGGTTGACGATTCGTTCATTTGCCAGATTAAACAATACTTTAGATAAAATCCTGCAAATCTTATAACTTATAAAATCCGGGTTCAAACTATTTTTACACTTCATGCAAAAACCACTTAAAATATTACAGGCATCCGCAGGTTCCGGCAAAACCTTCAGCCTTGCCGCACATTACCTCACTTTATTATTCAGCGGTGAAAATAAATACCGTGAGCTACTGGCTGTAACATTTACAAACAAGGCCACGGAAGAAATGAAGACCCGCATTTTGAATGTGCTGAAAGGTTTGGCCCAAGATGATGAAAGCGTGAACAGTTATCGCAACATCATTTTAAAAACGCATCCGCACCTGGCAGGTGAAGCGCTGAAAAAAAATGCAGAAAAAATATACAGAAAAATATTGCACGATTACAGCCGCTTTGCCGTAAGCACCATTGATGGTTTTGTGCAGAAAGTAATACGAGGCTTTGCCTTTGAGCTTGGGCTAAGTGCCGATTATGCACTGGAGATGAATTATGATAAAGTGAAAGATGAACTGGTGCAGAAAATGGATGCATCGCTGGACAATAATAAGCAGTTGCTGGAATGGATAATTGCGCTGGCGCTGGAACGCATCAGCGATAACAAAAATTGGGATTATAAATTTGAATTGGGCAACCTTATAAACGAAATATTCAAAGAAAGCTTTGAAGTGTTTGAGCAGGCGCTTGCAGCCATTGGCACTAACAATATTGATGCGCTTTTTAAACGTTATAATCAAATAACAAAGGAGGAAATTGATACGTATGAAAAACAACTCGCAGAGTATGGAAAGCAGGTTGTGCAGGTATTTGAACGCTATAATTTAGATAAAACACATTTTGTAGGTCAGAGTAAAAACTGGTTATTCAAGCTACAAGTATTCATTAATAACGACCAGGAAAAATTTGCTAAAATCTTTGCATTGATTGATACCCCGGATGCGTGGTTTAAACCGGGCAAAGGTGATGACGGCATGTACCAACAGCTAAATACATTACTAAAAACCATACAATCATTTTACGAAGAAAAAGTTGGCTCGTATGAATTGGCCATAGCCTTTAAAAAGAATTTATATTACTTAAGATTGATGCAGGAAGTGGTAACGCTGTTATCAGCTTATCGCAATGAACATGATAACCTGCTGATAAGCGATGCGCAAAAACTCATTACCGGCATTACCGGCGATGCAGGCGATAACCCTTCTTTTATATGGGAAAAAGTGGGTGCCCGCTACCGTAATTTTTTATTTGATGAATTCCAGGATACCTCCGTTAACCAGTGGAAAAGTTTCAGGATGCTACTCGCCAATACGCTGGCATCTGCTGAAGGGAAATATATAGATAATTTAATTGTGGGCGATACCAAACAAAGCATTTACCGCTGGCGCAATGGCGACTGGAACATATTGCATCAGCAGGCAAAAGAAGATATAGGCGAATTATATATTTTAGAAGATAGCCTCGCAGAAAATTATCGCAGCACTGCTAACATTATTGACTTTAATAATAGCCTGTACCAGCTGTTGCCGGCATTGATGCAAACCTGCCTGAACAATGCCGTACGGGAACAACCGGCTGCTGTTAACGAATGGTGGAACACCAATGGCTTCAGTGAAGTGATCACTTCGGTTTATGAAAGGGCTGCACAATCTAAAGCGCTTTCTACAAAACATGGTGGCGTTATAAAAGTAAAACGCTTCAGCAAAGCTGAAGATGAAACAGCTCGTTATACAGAAACGGTTTTCCGGGAACAGGCATTGAATGATGTGCTTGAAGAAATTAATGTTTTAATACATGAAAGAAATTATGCCCACGAAGACATAGCTATTTTAGTGCGTTCCAATTTTGAAGCAATAGCCTGTGTTGAAAAGCTGATGGAGCATAACATTCCGGTTATAAGCGGCGATGCATTGCTTATCAGCAATAACCTTACAGTTGACCTGATCATCAATACCTTAAAAGTTATCACCGGCATTGATGAACAAACAGCTTTATATAAAGCTAACTGTATTGCCT
>JAEWJV010000194.1 GCA_023386395.1 Bacteroidota bacterium | reverse complement strand
TAGTAAGGGCTCCAGTCGGGATCCAATATATTATTACCATCTGCATCTTTTTCAAAAGTTGGAGAGATACCGCCGCCATATTCTGTTTGGAAATCGGGCGTTTTGTAAGCTTTGTCCCACATCCCGGTTATATTTACGCTAACGCCTAAGCCACGGCCTGTTCCTTTTTTCGTTGTAATAAGTATTACACCATTCTGCGCACCGGAACCATACAAAGCGCTGGCTGCAGAACCTTTTAAAACAGATATGCTCTCAATATCATCCTCATTGATGTTTTTAAGAATATTTCCAAAATCAACATTGTTATTGTCTGACCATGATTCTGGTCCTGATATGCCTGGTTTAATTAATACGCCATCAATTACAAATAAAGGAGACTGATTACCGGTTAAAGATGTATTACCGCGAATACGGATACGTGAACTTGAGCCTGCACCGCCTGTGCCCTGGTCAATGCGCACACCAGCCAATTTACCCTGTAGGGAATTTAACACATTTGGAGACGGGGCTGTTTGCAGCTCTGTAGCTTTAATTTCCTGGGTGGCATACGATAGCTTCCTGGTATTTGTTCTTGAACCGAATCCTGTTACCACCACTTCATTCAAAGAATTGCTGGCACTTTTAAGCGTAACTGAAACGTTTGAACTATTTCCAACGTTTACTTCCTGCGCTTCATATCCAATTGAAGAAAATTGCAGTACATCACCTGCACCGGCAGCTATTCTAAAATTTCCCTGCGCATCAGTAACAGTACCTGTTTTGCTGTTTTTTACATGCACAGAAACGTCAGGCAAACCTTTATTAAGGCTGTCATATACAGTCCCCGTTATAGTTTTCTTTCCCTGTGCATTTGCGTCTGCAGTCATCAGCACAAACACAAGAAAGAACAAAAAGTGAAAGCGTTTTTTCATAACAACAGTTTGATTAATTAGAGATTTGATTTTTAATTTTTATGATGAGAGCAAGCAGTTTTGCTTTTATAATCCTTTCCGGGACATTGATGATTAAACCCTGAACCATTCGTACTCATAATAATTTAAACATACGTTTCCGGATATTGCAACTGCCAGGCTATTTAAAGCATCGTCGATACAGTTTAGTTTAAAGCAGTTGGTTTACCAATTAGCTAAGTGTTTCGGGGTCAAAATAAACGAATTTTTATAAACTTATCTAACCTTTCATAAAAAATTTAAAAAGTTTGCTAAGTTTTTAAAATGGGTTTCCCCGGCTTTATTAATTTGATTTTCAGTTACAGGAATTTATTAATGCCTTTTAGTGCGGCCTGCAAACGTTGCTCATAGTTGCCGCTTATCTCAATCCATGGCGTATTTTGGTTTAGGAGCAGGTCTTTATATATATGATACAATTCAATCCGCGGTTTTTCATCCGGGTATTCCCGCATTTCATCGGCGGTCCAGGGTAAATCTATATTGCATAAAAGGTAAAGATCATAACTGCGGTTGGCAATTTCATCCAGTACCAGGTATTCGCATTTGCCAAATACATATTCATACCACACTTTCATCACATACATATTGGTATCAATAAAGAGGAGCTGCGGACGGTGGGCTGCGGGCTGCAGGCTTGCAGCTTGCAGCTTCTCTATACAATAATCTTCCACAACCAACTGGCCCTGCGTAATTTTCATCAGGTCATCATAATCATACTTTACGCCATTCTGATGCAGGTATTCTCTTGCATATTCGGGACACCACATTGTATTAAAATGTTCGGCAAGCTGCCTGGCCAGTGTGCTTTTGCCGGTGCTTTCCGGGCCTATGGTTACAATTTTTTTAATCATGATTTCTCTCAGTCCATGGACGACGGTCGATTGTCCATAGTATTAATTCAGTTTTAAATTGTTGTTTAGGAGCCGCCCGCCATGGCCTGTGGCCTGTCGTCTACAGACTTAATTTTCTCTGTCCTTCTCATCCACTCCATCAAACCAAAAAAAGCCATTATTAATAATACAAAATAATATACGCTTGTGAACACATAGCCCTTTACAAAGTATAGTGGAATGGATGCAAAATCAGTGGCTATCCACCAGTACCAACTTTCCACTTTTTTCTTTGCCATCAGCCACATGCCCGTGTAAGCAGTGGCGCTCGCAAAGGCATCGGCCCAGGGAATGGCGCCTGGTGCAAAAGATTGCTTTACATAAGTGAGAATTAAAAAAATACCTGTATAAAACGCTGCGAAAAACAATACCTGTTGCATCCATTGCCTGCCATTAGAGAACCGGATGCTTACAACATGATGCTGTAATGCATCTTTCTTCGTCCATAAAATCCAGCCATAAATACTCATAATGGTGTAATAGAGATTTACGCTGGCTTCACCAAACAAATGCCCTTTTAAACTCAGCCATATATAAATAATAGTGTTTACCAAACCGGTTGGGTACACCCAAATATTTTCCAGCCTTGAATAATACACACTGGCAATTCCCGTAAACACGGCCACATACTCAAGCCAGGTAGTTGCCTGCATGCCTGCTGTAAATTGCTGCCAGATGGTATTAAAATCCATATTTCAAAATTGGGTTGTAAAATTTGAAAGAGGAAATTTATACCTGTTTCCTTCATATTTGCAAAAACTTTTCCCATGAATATTGCTGTTTTAGGCGCCGGTATGGTGGGCAGCGTTATGGCCGCCGATCTTTCCAGAGAGCATTCGGTTACTTCCATCGATGTCAATGAAAATAACCTGCAGCGGGTTCAGCAAAAGAATGCAGCCATCAAAACCATAAAAGCCAACCTGCAGGATCATGCCTCTTATAAAACATTGCTGCAGCCTTTTGACCTCGTTGTAACAGCTGTTCCGGGTTTTATGGGTTTTGAAACATTGAAGGCCGTTATTGAATGCGGAAAAGATGTTGCGGATATTTCTTTCTTCCCCGAAAACGCTTTGGAATTAGATGCCCTGGCCAAAGAAAAAAATGTAACTGTTATTACCGATTGCGGCGTGGCGCCCGGCATGAGCAATTATATCATTGGAAGATTTGACGCGGAAATGCCCATTGATGCTTTTGAAATATATGTGGGCGGATTACCTAAGGTCCGCAAAAAACCCTTTGAATATAAAGCGCCGTTTTCACCGGTGGATGTAATTGAAGAATATACCCGCCCCGCCCGTTTGATGGAAAATGGCAACATCGTTATAAAGCCTGCCCTCACCGAACTTGAACACATGCAGTTTGATGAAATAGGCACACTGGAAACTTTTAATACAGATGGCCTGCGCTCTTTACTGTTTACCATGCCGCATATAAAAAACCAGAAAGAGAAAACCCTGCGTTATCCCGGCCATGTTGATCTCATCATTGCTTTAAAAGCAAGCGGTTTTTTTAGTGAAGAGAAAATAAATATTGATGGAAACGAAATATCACCACTGCAATTCACTTCAAAGATTTTATTTAAAGAATGGAAGCTGGATGAAACGGAAGAAGAATTAACAGTGATGAAAGTAATTTTAAAATCAGCCGGCAAAACCATCGAATACAACCTGCTCGACCGGTATGATGTTGCCACCCGAACTTCATCCATGAGCCGTACCACGGGTTATACCTGCACGGCATCCACCAATCTTATTGCAAATAATATTTTTACCGAAAAAGGCGTATTCCCGCCGGAACTTGTGGGCAAACACAAACCTGCTTTCGATTTTGTGATAGATTATTTAAAGGCCAGAAATGTGCTGTGGGTTAAGAAAGAATATTAATCAGCCACTAAGTTTTTGCCAGCAAAGAAATAACCCGCCTACTGTTTCATCATCCCATCCCTTACCGCCTTAAACTCAGAACCTTCTTTCCATTTGGGGAAAGTGGTTTCATTCGCCAATTTATCTCCAATGGAAAATAACATTTGCATATCCTGCAACCCACCGTCAAACGTCCAGGCTGAATTAAATTCATCTGCAGGTTGATGATAGCGGTTAGCATTATAATCTTCTTCCAGCTTTTCACCATATGCTTTTCCCTTGCCCACCACATCTATGCCGCCGCCGCTGCTTATGGCCGGCACGCCAACCTTAGCAAAACTAAAATGGTCTGACCGGAAGTAATGCCCGGCTTCCGGATGTGCCTCCGGCGCCAGGTACCTGTCCTGTTGTTTTGCCGCCGCTTCCACATAATCTTCCAGCTCATTCTGCCCTTGCCCGGCAATTACAATATCTTTCTTCTTATCATAAGCATCCACCACATCCATATTTAAATCAGCCACGGTTTTATTTAATGGATACACAGGAAGTTCCGCATAATATTCAGAACCCAGCAATCCCTGCTCCTCTGCCGTAACCGCTAAAAACAAAATGCTGCGTTCCGGTTTTTCCTTTAATGAAGTAAACGCCCTCGCCATTTCAACGAGCGCTGCCGTACCGCTGGCATTATCAATGGCGCCGTTATAAATAGAATCGCCACTGGCATCCGGCTGGCCAATACCCAAATGGTCCCAGTGCGCTGTATAAATATCGTATTCATCAGGCCTTTTGCTGCCGGTAAGTTTGGCAAGCACATTATGCGATGTATTATAGTTTGATTTTACCCGCACATTCAACGATAACTTTTCACCCAGTGGCACCGCTTTAAAGCCCTGCTTATTGGCGCTTACCAGTAAAGAACTGTCTTTGCCCGCAGCCGCCAGTAATTTTTTGGCCGCATCTGCCGAAACCCAGCCCTGCAAGGCGCAATGATACTGTTTATCGCCCCTTTTATCGAGGTATAAATTGGAACTGCCCCATGAACTTTGCACCACGCTGAAAGGATAAGACGCCGCCTCTGTATTATGAATAATAAAAATGCCCTTCGCACCCTGCCTGGCCGCTTCTTCATATTTATAAGTCCAGCGGCCGTAATACGTCATCGTTCTTCCTTTAAAAATAGTGGTATCCACGCCAAAGCCGGGATCGTTCACCATTACCAGCACCACTTTTCCCTTTACATCAATGCCGGCATAATCATTCCAGTTATATTCCGGCGCCACCACACCATAACCTGCAAAAACCAGTTCATCATTATTCAAAGAAATCACAGAATCCGTTCTTTCAGTCGATACCACGAAATCCTCCGTCTTCTTCAAATCAAAATTGCCTTTGGGCGATTGTACCTTCATTACCGCATCCACATAAGGCGTTATTTCCACCATCGGCACATCCTGCACATAACTGCTGCCGTTGCCCGGTTCCAGCCCCAGTTGTTTAAAAGCATTTTCCAAAAACGCCACCGTTTTGGTTTCGCCCGGCGAAAAAGGCTTGCGCCCTTCAAACGAATCAGACGATAACACTTTTATATTCTGCATCATACTGTCGCGGTTAAATGCAGCGGCCGTTGCTTCAGCAGGTTTATCTTCGTTTTGGTTACAGGCAGCAGCCAGCAGGGCCATGGCAGAGAGGAAATAGAGGTTACGCATATGATGAATTTATTTACAAGTATAAAAATAAACAGGCTAACAACTTTCGGAAAGTTTAGAACCTTCCAAAAGCTCGCAATATTTCGCATGCAACTCTTTGGAAACATTTTTGATTTACTTTTCCTCTTATGCCGCTGATTGAATTTACCGATAAAGGCCTTTTTTGCCGCGCCGGCAATTTTTATATCGATCCCTGGAAGCCGGTTGATTACGCCATCATCACGCATGCCCACAGCGATCACGCCAAATGGGGCAGCAAAAATTATTTGTGCCACACGCTCACCAAACCTTTGCTGCAGGCGCGCCTCGGCGATAACCATTATGAAACGCTGGAATGGAGCGAAACCAAAACCATTAACGGCGTAAAAGTTTCCCTGCATCCCGCCGGGCATATTATCGGCTCTTCGCAGGTACGGGTTGAATATAATAATGAAGTGTGGGTGGCCAGCGGCGATTACAAAGTGGCCAACGATGGCATCAGCGGCACCTTTGAACCCGTAAAGTGCCACGCCTTTATCACCGAAAGCACTTTTGGGCTGCCTATTTATTGCTGGAAAGACCAGGATATTGTTTTTGAAAACATGCGCAACTGGATCCTTGCCAATAAAGCCCTCAATAAAACCAGCATTATCATAGCGTACAGTTTGGGCAAGGCGCAACGCGTGTTAAAAGCGCTGGAAGATTTTGATGAAACCATTTTTATGCATGGCGCCACCTGGAATATGCACCAGGCCATTATAAATGCCGGTATTTCGCTCCCAAAAATTAACGCGGAACGCGTAATGCCCGAAACGCCAAAGGAAAAACTCAAAGAAAGCATCGTGATAGCCCCGCCGGGCGCCGAAGGTTCTTCGTGGTTAAAAAGGTTTTCGCCTTATGCTATTGGTGTTTGCAGTGGCTGGATGCAGGTGCGTGGTAATGTGCGCCGGAAAAACGTGGACGGCGCCTTTGTTTTAAGCGATCATGCCGACTGGAATGGTTTATTGCAGGCCATTAAGGCTACAGATGCCGAAAAAGTGTATGTAACACACGGTTACCAGTCGGTTTTCAGCCGTTATTTAAATGAACTGGGCATTTGGAGCGCCGAAGTGAAAACGGAATACGGCGAAGAAGAGGAAGAAAAGGAGAACGCAGCGGGTTTAGCTGAAGAATCGGGGAAAATGGATTGAAAATGGGGAAGAAAGAACCATTTTTCTCGGGAAAATAATGAGGTTTCCGCGGAGTTTATCCTGTTTTCCGGGGAGTTTTTTCAATATTCCGCGGAAAAGAACCGGTTTTCCGCGGAAAAATTTGAGGAAAAGGGGGAAAACAAAGGCTCCGGCGCGGAAATATTTCATTCTTCCGCGGAAAAAAACCGGTAAAACGCGGAGAATATTGAATAAAACGCGGAAAAACTTCAATAAAAAAGTTGATTAAAACACAATATGAAGGCATTTGCAAACCTTGTAAATATATTGGGTGCTTCTACCAAAACATTGGAGAAGCAGGAAGCGCTTATTAACTATTTTTCCCTGACAGATGATAAAGATAAAGTGTGGGTGATTGCCTTATTCAGCGGCCGCAGGCCGCGGCGGCTGGTAAACTCCTCCTTATTGCCGCAATGGTGTGTGGAAATAGCGCAAATTCCCGGCTGGCTGTTTGGAGAATGTTACGGTTCGGTGGGCGATATGGCGGAAACCATTGCTTTGCTCCTGCCCGAAGCCACGGAAGAAGCCAGCCAGTCTTCTTTATCTTTCTACATAGAAAAACTTATTTCGCTCGAAAAGGAAAGCGAAGCCGTAAAAAAGGAATTTATTACCGGCTGCTGGCGCAGCATGCATAAAGATGAACGCTTTGTGTTCAATAAACTGCTTACCGGCAATTTCCGCATTGGCATTTCGCAAAAACAAATGGTGAATGCGCTGGCCAAAACGGTAAAGCTGGAGCCTTCGGTGATTGCGCACCGCATCAGTGGCAACTGGGACCCTGTTACCACGGCATTTGATGATCTTTTAAGTGAAAACACGAATATTATCGATTATTCAAAGCCTTATCCTTTTTACCTGGCGTATGCCCTGGAGGAAAATCCGGAAACTTTAGGGGAACCGCAGGAGTGGCAGGCGGAATGGAAGTGGGATGGTATTCGCGGCGAGATCATTAAAAGAAATAATGAACTGTTTGTATGGAGCCGCGGCGAAGAACTGATGACGGAGAAGTTTCCAGAATGTGCTATTCTTCAGCAAAAACTGCCGGAAGGGGTGGCGCTGGATGGCGAAATCATTACTTTAACCAATGCCGGTGCTTCCGCTGGTGAATTTACCGTTTTACCTTTTGCATTATTGCAAACAAGAATTGGAAGGAAGAATGTTACCCGCAAACAATTAACGGAATCGCCGGTAGGGTTTATCGCTTACGATATTTTGGAATATAAAGGCGAGGATTTTCGTGGCAAAACCCTGGAAGAACGCCGCGCTGTGCTGGAAAAAATTGTTGCCGGGGCGAATGAGCCGGTGCTGCGGCTGTCGCCCATTATCAATTTCACCAATTGGGATGAGCTTGCCGCTACCCGCGCAGCCAGCCGCGATATAAATGCCGAAGGTATTATGCTGAAGCGCAAAACATCCGTGTACCAGGTAGGCAGAAAAGTGGGCGATTGGTGGAAATGGAAGATTGACCCGCTCACTATAGATGCGGTGATGATCTATGCCCAGAAAGGCAGCGGCCGCCGCAGCACGCTTTACACCGATTATACGTTTGCCGTGCGGGATGGTGATAAACTTGTTCCCTTCACCAAGGCTTATTCCGGCTTAACCGATAAAGAATTTGCGCAGGTAGATGCTTTTGTAAAAAGAAATTCGCTGGAGAAGTTCGGGCCGGTGAGAACAGTAAAGCCCGAGCTGGTTTTTGAGATTGCTTTTGAGGGCATTGCAGCCAGCAACCGGCATAAAAGCGGCGTGGCATTGCGCTTTCCGCGAATTAAACGGTGGCGGAAAGATAAACCCGCATCAGAAATAAACACCTTACAGGATTTGAAGCAAATGCTGGAGGCATATGGCAAATAATTATTGAATATCTTTATTCGCCGCGTTAAAATACTTACAACTGTTAGCTTACTTTTGCGCTGCAAAAAAACTCTTGCCATGAATTTAGACTTAACCGAAGAGCATTTAATGATTCAGCAGGCTGCCCGCGATTTTGCCAATACAGAATGTTTGCCCGGCGTAATAGAACGGGATGAAAAAATGATATTTCCCAGGGAGCAGGTTTTAAAACTGGCCGATCTTGGTTTTATGGGCATGATGGTGAACGAAAAATATGGCGGCGCCGGCCTTGATACGCTGAGTTATGTGCTTGCCATGGAAGAAATTTCGAAGGTGGATGCCAGCACTTCGGTTTGTATGAGCGTAAATAACAGCCTTGTTTGCTGGGGCCTGGAAGCTTTTGGAACAGAAGATCAAAAACAAAAATACCTCACGCCTTTGGCACAGGGCAAAAAAGAGGACGAACTGTATATTGGCGCATTTTTATTGAGCGAGCCCGAAGCCGGCAGTGATGCCACTTCGCAGCAAACAACGGCAGAAGATAAAGGCGGCTATTATTTACTGAACGGCACCAAAAACTGGATTACCAACGGCTCAAGTGCCAGCGTGTACCTGGTAATGGCGCAAACCGACCGCGCAAAAAAATCGAAAGGCATTAATGCTTTTATCGTAGAAAAAAGCTGGCCGGGCGTTTCCGTGGGGCCCAAGGAAAATAAAATGGGCATTCGCGGCAGCGATACGCATTCAATCCAGTTTACTGATGTAAAAGTGCCGAAGGAAAACCGTATAGGTGCAGATGGCTTTGGCTTTAAATTCGCCATGCAGGTATTGAACGGCGGGCGCATTGGCATTGCCGCCCAGGCGCTGGGTATTGCCGCCGGCGCTTTTGAAAGATCGGTTCAATATGCTAAAGAAAGGAGGGCTTTTGGCAAATCTATTATAGACCACCAGGCCATCCAGTTTAAATTAGCCGATATGGCTACCCGGGTGGAGGCTGCACGCCTGCTTCTATATAAAGCGGCTTTGGATAAAGATAATCACAGAGATTATGGAGTGAGCTCGGCCATGGCAAAAGTTTTTGCTTCTGAAACGGCCATGTGGGCTGCCACAGAAGCCGTGCAAATACATGGCGGTTATGGCTACGTAAAAGAATACCACGTGGAAAGATTAATGCGCGATGCAAAGATTACGCAGATTTATGAAGGCACCAGTGAAGTTCAGAGAATTGTAATAGGCAGGTCGCTGTCTTAAAGGGTTTATCTTCTTCTCGTCCAGTAATTAGGATCGTGCGATGGGCAGTTTGTGCTTCTGCTTCCAATGCAGGAAGAGAAAAGCACTGCGCATAAGCAGGCAGTTACCAGTATTAAAAAAAGTTTACGCATACAAAATTTTGATTTAACTTAAACGGATATTGGACTGCGAAAATTGTTTATAAAATTTAAAGCCTGAAGCAATATTCTGCTAACTTATTAAAATTATTTGTGAATGTTTGTTACAATTAGTTTAACGTGCCCGGGCGCTTTAAAAATAAATACTAAAATCTTTCCGCATTTCTGAATAAATAAAGCAGATTGCAGCCATTTCTAATAAGTAATCCTACTTTCGCGAAAGTAATATTTTCCAATGAATTTGCAGATTTTACGCCCCCTTGCCATAATCGATCTTGAGACTACCGGCATTGACCTGGCAACGGATAAGATAATAGAAATTGCTATTGTAAAGCTTATGCCCGATGGGACCACCCAGAAGAAAAGAAAGCTGATAAACCCGCAGAAACCTATTCCGCAGGCATCAAGCAATGTGCATGGCATTACCGATGAAATGATTAAAGATGCACCCACCTTTAAACAGGTAGCGAATGAAATAAAACAATTTCTTGCCAACTGCGATTTGGGTGGTTATAACAGCAATCGCTTTGATATTCCTATGTTGGTAGAGGAATTCCTGAGATCAGGCCTTGAATTTTCTGTGGAAGGCATAAAACTCGTGGATGTACAGAAGATATTTCACAGCATGGAGCAACGCACTTTAAGTGCTGCCTATAAATTTTATTGCAATAAAGTGCTGGAAAATGCGCACAGCGCCGAAGCTGATGCAGAAGCCACGCTGGAAATTCTGCATGCGCAGGTGGTGCGTTACCCGCAGCTTGGCTTAAGCATAGAAACAATTTTAAATTGCATTGGTGAAGATGATTGCGTGGATTTTTCCCGCAGGATGATCATGATTGATGGCACTGAAACCTTCAATTTCGGGAAGCACAAAGGCAAGCCCGTTGCTAATGTTTTAAAAGCCGAGCCACAGTATTACGACTGGATGATGAAAGGAGACTTTTCACTTCATACAAAACAAAAGCTCACAGAGATATTTAACCGCACTTTTCTGAAAAAATAAATTAAGTCAATTTTGGCTTTTTATTTCTATTGTTGAGGCAGAATATTGTATTTTCGGTAACTGTCTTTATAAGCCTTTTTGCCTTTTGGAAAAATTAGTTATTATACCCACTTATAACGAAATAGAGAATATTCCGCTTATTCTCAAAGCTATATTTTCCTTACAGCTTAATTATCACGTATTGGTAATTGACGATAACTCGCCGGACGGTACCGCAGCTAAAGTGGAAGAGTTGCAATTCTTTTATCCCACCCAGTTATTTATTTTAAAACGCAGCGGTAAGCTGGGTTTGGGCACGGCTTATATTGAAGGTTTCAAATGGGCCATTAAAAACCGGTATGAATTTATTTTTGAAATGGATGCCGATTTTTCCCATAGCCCGGCTGATCTCGAACGTTTATATTCGGCCTGCAAAAAAGATGGCTTTGATATGGCCGTAGGCAGCCGCTACGTTCCCGGGGGAAAGATAGAAAACTGGCCCTTAGACAGGCATATTTACTCAAAAGGTGGCGCCCTATATACCAGGATGATAACTTTTATGCCCGTAAAAGACCCTACGGCGGGCTTTGTTTGTTACAGAAGAAAAGTACTGGAAACCATAAACTTTGATGAAATAAAATTCATTGGTTATGCTTTCCAGATTGAAATGAAATTCGCTGCCTGGAAGCTTGGCTTCAAAATAACCGAAGTGCCGATTGTGTTCATTGACCGTAAAATTGGCGTGAGCAAAATGAGCGGCAAAATTTTAAAAGAAGGCGTTTTTGGCGTGCTTTCCATCCAGGTAAAAAGCCTGTTTGGCAATTACCGCAAACGCATGAGAACGCATCCGCCAACGCATAATTATATTCAACCCGCCTTTACCGAGACAGACAAGTTAACTTCCTGATTATTAATTCTTTATTAATTTCAACAAAACCTATATTTGTTCTTTATATTATTTCAATAATTTTGCTTGTGAGTTTGATTTAATTACTACCCCATACTTACTTTCTAAACTCTATCCCATTAAGTTCACAAATATTTTGTAATTAAAATCTGAGGGCAGGCTATGTATTCTTATGCATTATTGGAACCCGGTTGTTTTTACCTGGTTCAG
>JAEWJV010000131.1 GCA_023386395.1 Bacteroidota bacterium | reverse complement strand
TTTGAAGCCTGCGTCGTTATAAATAATGAAGAAGTTAATTGTATTGTATAAACGATGATCCGGCATTTATTCCGATGCAATGGCATTGCCGTGAATAAACTTTTAGTTTACATGGAAGCATACACCTGCCGGTAGCCCTGCGCCATTTGCTCCACGCTGAAATTTGATTGCAACATACTGTATGAAGCTTCGCCGTGCGCCTGTAATAATTTAGGATTATTAAAATACTGGTTGATAAAATCTATAGCCTGCGCTGGATAATTATATAGAAACCCGTTAATGCTGTTCTCTACAAGATCATTATTGCCGGGGCAATTGGTAAGTAAGAGCGGAAGCCGCATGCTCATAGCTTCCAGCACAGCATAAGAAAGGCCTTCCCATAATGCCGTTGAAATATAGAGATCCGCGTTGCGAAGATTATTTTCAACTTCAGGCCTGTCAACCCAGCCTGTTATTTTTATGTTAGGCGATGAAAGAAAATGGCGCTCATCGCCATCTCCTATCCATATAAACTGAATTTTTTTGTTATCCGTAAATGCCGATGCGATTGTGTTATATAAAGCAGGATTCTTTTGCCGCATGGCACGGCCTGTAGTTACAATTGTGAATATATCTCCGGGCAATTTTTTTTCAGGTGTCGCGGGAAAAAACTTCCCGTTGTTCACATGGCTTGCCCGAATGCCGAGGCGGCGATAGGCATCCGCCTCTGATCTTGAAACGCCAACTACTTTGGCAGGAAAAATACTTACTGCTTTTTCAATGGTGGCAAAAGCGGTTCGCGCCAATGCTGAAACATCTTTACGTAAGAAGGTTGCCCCATGCGGCGCATAAATCACCTTTTTATGGCCTGTACGCCTGGCGGCAATCCGACCAAGAATACCGGCTTTTGCAGAATGAAGATGAATAATATTAACCTGCTGTAAATCTTTTAAAATTTTAATTAAATGCCTTAAGGCTTTTATATCGCTACGGGGGGAGATTTTAGTATTTACATCGGGCCATGCTATAAACTTCACACCAGCCGGAAATGATTTGTGCGCTTTTTCAAAAAAATGATGACGGCCATAAATTATAGTATGTTCAATATCAGGCGTGCTATTGGTAAGGCATCGTAAAAATTCTATTACCCCGCCCTCAAAGGCTTCCGTTATATGTACAACTTTCATCATAAGCAAAAAATATTTGGGCAATAAGAATTATGCCGACAACTTAAAATCGATCATCTTCATTTGTATCATTCTTTCGCCGTTCCACTCATTAATATCTAATGTGTAAACTACATCAAGCGGCAGGTTTAATTCCAGCAAAGCAAATTTTTCAGCCATATTAAACCCAATGCCGGTTAATACTTTATCGTGCTGCTGTAATACAAACCGCACATGAGTTTCCTTCACCAGTTTTGAGTAACCGGTATTTTTCACATTACGGGTGATAAAAACGGGGCGCATGTTACCAGGCCCAAAAGGCTCCATCTGGTCGATTATATTTAAAAAAGTAAAATTGATTTCATTAAAAGAAAGCTCTGCATCAATTACAATTTCTGGTATCAATAATTCTTCTGCAATAGTTTGAGATACAACCTTCTCAAAACTGTCAATAAACCCAGGCAATTCATCTTCCAGCATTGATAAGCCTGCAGCAGCAAAATGGCCGCCATAACCGAGCAGGTGTTCCCTGCATGCATGAATAGCCTCATATAAATTGAACCCCGGCACACTGCGGGCGCTACCGGCAATAATGTCGCCGCTTTTTGTAAGCACAATGGTAGGCCTGTAATAATTTTCAATTAATCTTGAGGCAACAATACCTACCACGCCTTTGTGCCAGTGTTCTTTATAAAGAACGGTTGTTTTACGTTGTTTTAATATTTCATCGTTTTCAATTAAGCTTAGAGCCTCATCTGTAATATTGCTGTCGGCCTCCTTTCGTTCTGTATTATCGTTGTGCAGCAATTCGGCGTATTCCATCGCCTTATCATAATCTTCTTCAATAAATAATTGCACAGCCTTTTTTGCATCGTCCATTCTGCCGGCTGCATTTATGCGGGGCGCCACAATAAATACAAGGCTGTTTATATGCACTTTTTTTTGCATTCCCGCCAGTGAAAGCAAGGCTTTTAAACTCACGGAGGGATTTTCATTTACTTTCATTAATCCGTGAAATGCAAGAATGCGGTTTTCGCCATCTATAGGAACAATATCAGCAGCTATTGCTACGGCAACCAAATCAATATATTTCAGGTAATATTCCGGAAGCAGGCCTAACTCATCACTTAAAGCCTGCATTAATTTGAACCCAACACCGCAGCCGCATAATTCCTTATAGGGATAATTGCAGTCTTTTTGTTTTGGATCGAGCACCGCAACCGCATCGGGAATTATTTCGTCGGGCAAATGGTGATCGCAAATAACAAAATCAATGTTAAGCTGTTTTGCATAATTAATGAGCGCCGCAGATTTTATACCGCAGTCAAGCGCAATAATCAAAGAGAAATTATTTTCATAAGCGAAGTCAATACCTGCTTTCGATATTCCATAACCCTCCTTATAACGATGTGGAATGTAATAAGCAACCTGAGGGTATATTGATTTTAAAAACTGGTACATGCAGGCAACGGAAGTGGTCCCGTCCACATCATAATCGCCGAAAACCAGGATTTTTTCGTTATTGCTAATGGCTGCAATAATGCGGGTTACTGCTTTCAGCATGTCTTTCATCAGCCATGGATCATGCAGTTGACCAAGCTGTGGGCGAAAAAAATCATGTGCTTTATCATAGGTGTCGATGCCGCGCTGCACAAGAATTTTACAGATTGTTTTATTTATGCGAAGTGCCTGCTGCAGTTGAAGCGTTGCAGTTTCATCAAAGGGTAATATGTTCCATCGCTTTTGCATAATTCAAAGGCTAAAACTGCCGGTCGGTGGTATATCTAACCAGGTCTTCAAGTGCATTTCTTGTATCAGATGCGGGGAAGCTATGTAATAACGCTAAAGCTTCATCCCTGAAAAAAAGCATTTTACGTGTTGCATAATCTATTCCACCGCATTCGTTAACTGTGTTAATAACAAATTTTACTTTTTCAGGATCGCGGTTCTCATTTTTTACGATATAGATAATTTTTTTCCTGAGTTTTGATTCACAATTATTCAAAGTATATATAAGCGGTAAGGTGAGCTTTTTTTCTTTTATATCATTACCCGTTGGCTTCCCCACATTTTCGCTGCTGTAATCAAAAAGGTCATCCTTTATCTGGAATGCCATACCTACCTTTTCACCAAATTGTTGCATTTTTTCTATATTTTGATTATCAGGAAAGGTGGTGCTGGCTCCTGCCGCACAGGCTGATGACAGCAATGAGGCGGTTTTCCCTTTTATGATATTAAAATAAATATCCTCGCTTAAGTTCAGGTTCCTGGCTTTTTCTATTTGCAACAATTCACCTTCGCTCATCTGCCTTACTGCTTCCGAAAGTATTTGTAAAACTTTGTAATCATTATTGTTCAGAGATAACAAGAGACCTTTGGAAAGCAAATAATCACCCACCAGTACCGCCACTTTATTCTTCCAGAGCGCATTTATTGAAAAAAAACCCCGCCGTTCGGGAGATTCGTCAACAACGTCATCATGCACCAATGTGGCCGTGTGTAATAGTTCAACCAGTGAAGCAGCCCTGTATGTAGTATCAGTTATTTCTCCCCCCAACCTGGCGCTTAGTAATACAAACATTGGCCGCATCTGTTTGCCCTTTCTTTTCACTATATACTGCATAATCCTGTCGAGCAAAGGAGCATTACTTTTTACGGCTTTGCTAAAGTATTCTTCGAACTTTGTTAAATCTTGGTCTATTAATTGTATAGCTTTCTTCATTAAAAATTTCAAACAGTTGCAAGATATGGGAAAACTAATTGGTAAAGGAAATGCAGCATAATGAATAAAGTTTTTGTCATAAGAGCGGTTTGATCAAAAGAAAATAGATAGTAAAAATTTGGTATTTCATTATCAATGAGTATTTTTGTGGTTATATTTTTTTAAAGGGAAACATTAAACATTTAAAATTTTACCTATGGTAAGCAAAAAGCTAAAATTGCTCTTAGCCCTTGTAGGACTAATGCAGATCTCATCTTACGCACAAGATGGTACTACAACAACTACTGGGTCTTCAACAAGTTCAACCGATGCAAGCTGGGCTTATGACTCTAGTAAAGTATCGAACACAACTCAGTATAACGAATTTGTAAATTATCAAAATCCTTATCCTGCAAAGCCACGCGGGATGTGGGAATTATCAGTACTTGGTGGCAACGCAATCATTATAGGCGACCGTCCTATATTAGCTGATGGTTATTCAGGTGGATTTGCAGGTGGTGTAGCTGCACGTTTCGCATTAAGCCATGTTTTCTCTACACGTGTTGGTTATGTAGCCAGCATCCAAAAAATACCTGGATATAAAAACTATATCCCTTACAGCTCCAATACAACGCACATGTTGAATTTGGATTTGATTGCTTCATTAAACACACTGAGCTCTTTCAGAGGCAATCCTAAAGTAAACTATTATGTATTTGCTGGTTACAGCATTGCTGCTTCTCAGGTTGCGGCTGGTAATCCTGATGATGGAATTTTCTCAGCAACAGGCCCGGTTCGTTTCGATCTTTATCAGAAAGATTCAAAGAACTTCATCTCTACTTTCCATGAAGATGATAATGGCAACAAAAACCAGGCATTATACCACAATTTAGCTTTTGGTGCTGGTATCGATTTCAGGATCAGCCCAAGAATTACTTTTGGTGTTGAAGAAAGAATCGTAGCTCCGCTTACAGGCGTTGATATGTTAGACGGTTATATTAACCAGTCTGGCAGTGTAAGAGGCGGCGCTGATAAATTCGCTTTCTCTACAGCTAAAATAGCATTTAACCTTGGCAACTCAGCTACACATACAGCACCTTTATGGTGGGTTAATCCTAACAACTATCTGTATAACGAAGTAGCAACTCCAAAGCACATGAAACTTCCTCCGGTTGTTTTACCTGATGCTGACGGTGACGGCGTAACAGACCAGTTCGATATGGAACCAAGCACTCCTGCAGGCTATGCAGTAGATTCAAAAGGTGTTAGCCTTGATACAGATGGCGATGGTGTTCCTGATGGTGCAGATAAAGAAAAACTTACTCCTCAGAACTGCTTCCCTGTTAATGCAGACGGCGTAGGTACTTGTCCTGAACCAGAATGTTGCAAAAACATTCAGCCAGTAGCTCCGGTATGCGCAATAGGCAGCTTACCAAGCGTACAGTTCAAGAGCGGCAGTGCTAAATTAAGCAGCACAGCTACTTCATTACTTGATAATGTAGCTCAGCAATTACAGGCTAATCCTACATGTAAAGTTAAACTGGTTGGTTATGGCGCTTCTGATAAGAGAGCTCAACAGCTTAGCTGGGATCATGTGAATGCTATCAAGACTTATCTTTCTGAAAAACAAGGTATTTCTGAAACACGCATCATCTTTACTTACGGTATGGATGGTTCAGCAACAACTGTTGATTTAGTTCCAACTACAGAAGAAGGTCCTAATACAGTTCCTGCTCCTCACCCAAATCTTAGAAAAGGTTAATAATAATCTTTCAAATAATAAAAAAGCCGCTGAACTTCAGCGGCTTTTTTATTGAAATTAATTAACCTTCAAAATATAACTGCAACATCAAAAAATATTACCTTTGCCGCTCAAAAAAATTTCAGGATTTTAATATCGCTGAAATGAAATAATTAATAACAACTCATATGGCTGATTTAAGATTACAACGAAATTTTGGAATTGCTGCACATATCGATGCCGGCAAAACCACCACCACGGAGCGCATTCTTCGTTATACCGGGATGATTCACAGGATTGGTGAAGTTCACGAAGGTGCGGCAACAACCGACTGGATGGAACAGGAAAAAGAAAGAGGTATTACTATTACCTCTGCAGCCGTAAGCTGCCAGTGGAACTTTCCCACACAGCAGGGAAAACCTACTGCCGATTCTAAAAAATACTATTTTAATATTATTGATACTCCGGGCCACGTTGATTTTACCGTAGAGGTTGAACGTTCTATGCGTGTACTGGATGGCTTGATTGCCTTGTTCTCTGCCGTTGATGGCGTTGAGCCTCAAAGTGAAACAGTTTGGCGCCAGGCTAATCGCTATGGCGTGCCACGCATTGGCTTTGTAAATAAAATGGACCGCGCCGGTGCCGATTTCTTAAATGTTGTGGCCCAGGTGAAAGAAATGCTGGGTGCCAAGAGCGTTCCCTTACAGTTGCCGATTGGTGCAGAAGATAACTTTAAAGGAGTTGTTGACCTGATCCAAATGAAAGGTATAGTTTGGGACGATGCAACAGAAGGCATGACCTATGCCGAAATTCCTATTCCTGAAGACATGAAGGAAGATGTGGATTACTGGAGAGGCCAGTTAATTGAAGCCGTTGCAGAATATGACGAAAAGCTATTAGAGAAATTTTTTGATGATCCTGATACAATAAGCGAAGCAGAAGTACATGAAGCTATCCGCAAGGCAACTATCGATTTGAGCATTGTGCCAATGATGTGCGGTTCATCTTTCAAAAATAAAGGCGTGCAAACTGCTTTGGATGCCGTTTGCCGTTATCTTCCCTCTCCACTTGATCTTCCTGATACAGTGGGAACAGATCCGGATACAGGAGAAGAAATTACACGCAAATCAGATCCCAAAGCTCCTTTTTCTGCATTGGCTTTCAAAATCATGACTCACCCATTTGTGGGAAGGCTTGCTTTCTTCCGTTGCTACAGCGGCCATCTCGACGCCGGCTCTTATGTAAGAAATATGCGCAGTGGTAAAAACGAGCGTATCAGCCGTATTATGAAAATGTTTGCCAACAAGCAAAATCCTGTTGATTTTATTGAGGCCGGCGATATAGCTGCTGCTGTTGGCTTTAAAGAAATAAAAACAGGCGATACATTATGTGATGAAGATCATCCTATCGTTCTGGAAAATATGTTCATTCCCGAACCGGTAATTTCGGTTGCAGTTGAACCTAAAACACAGGCAGACGTTGATAAAATGGGCCTTGCCATATCCAAGTTAGTGGAAGAAGATCCCACATTGCGCGTAAAAACTGATGAAGATACAGGCCAGACAATTCTTTCAGGTATGGGTGAATTACACCTTGAAATTATTGTAGACCGTATGAAACGTGAGTTTAAAGTGGAAGTAAACCAGGGTAATCCCCAAGTTGCCTATAAAGAAGCCTTTACCAAAACCATTGAACATCGTGAAGTGCTGAAGAAGCAAACCGGTGGCCGTGGTAAATTCGCTGATATACAGTTTGAAATAGGTCCCGCAGACCAGGAATGGCTAAAGGAAAATGCCGGTAAATCGTTCGAGTTTGTAAACGATATTTTTGGTGGTTCCATTCCGCGTGAATTTATACCAGCCATTCAGAAAGGTTTTGAAAGCTCAATGAGTACAGGCGTACTGGCAGCTTACCCGATGGAAAGCATGAAAGTGCGTATCTTCGATGGTAGCTTCCACGCAGTTGACTCTGACTCCATGAGCTTTGAGCTTTGTGCCAAATCCGGTTTCCGTGAAGCTGGTAAAAAAGCTAAACCGGTTTTACTTGAGCCTATTATGAGAGTTGAAGTTGTTACGCCTGATCAATACATGGGTGACGTAACAGGCGACCTTAACCGCCGCCGTGGTTTACTGGAAGGTATGGACAGCCGTGGCAATGCACAGGTTATCAAAGCTAAAGTCCCTTTAAGTGAAATGTTTGGTTATGTAACACAGTTGCGTTCATTATCATCCGGCCGTGCAACCTCAACAATGGAATTTTCACACTATTCTCCTGCTCCAACGAACATCGCTGAAGAAGTAATTGCAAAGAGCAAGGGCAAAGTAAAAATAGAAGATTAATCGATTTTATATAATCACACATGTAGGCTGGCTTATATAAGCCAGCCTATTTTTTTGTATAGCAAAAGAGATTTAGAACATTTTAAACCTTTCAAAACAGGCTTTCTCCAAACCTTCCCTGTCATCCGGGTGTGCAATGTTTATAAGCGCTTTTGCTCGTTGCTTTAAATTTTTTCCAAACAAATATGCAACTCCATATTCAGTTATTACGTAGTGCACATGCGCCCTGGTGGTAACCACGCCGGCCCCGGGCTTAAGCATGGGCACAATGCGGGGAATTCCTTTCGCCGTCCTGGAAGGAATGGCAATGATGGGCTTTCCGCCTTCACTTAAAGCAGCGCCGCGCATAAAATCCATCTGGCCGCCAACGCCGGAATATTGATAGGTTCCGATAGAATCGCTGCACACCTGCCCGGTTATGTCAATTTCTATAGCACTGTTAATGGCCACCATCTTATTGTTGCGGCGTATAACATGCGGATCGTTTACATAATTTATTACAAGAAAAGCAAAAGCAGGGTTATCGCTTATGTAACCATACAATTGTTTAGAACCCAACGCAAAAGAAGAAACTGTTTTATTGGGATGAATCTTTTTATACTTATTGTTAATGATATCTTTTTCAACCAGCTTTATAATTCCATCGGAACACATTTCTGTATGCACACCCAGATCCTTATGATTGGTGAGCGAGCTTAATACTGCATCAGGTATAGCGCCAATGCCCATTTGAAGTGTGCTTTTATCTTCAATAAGCCCGGCAACAAGCTCTCCTATTACCTGCGTTTCGGGGCCGCATTTTTCTGAAAAATTCGCTTCATGCAAAGTATCTTCACAATAAACCATTGATGTAAAGCGGCTGCAATGTATCATCCCATCGCCATGTGAGCGCGGAGCATTCGGATTTACCTGTGCAATAATATACCTGGCATTGCTTACTGCACTTTTGGCAATATCAACCGAAACTCCCAGCGAACAATAACCATGCGCATCCGGCAATGACACGTGTACAATGGCAACATCTATTGGCAAAATACTTCGATCGAAAAGGGCTGGTATCTCGCTGAGAAATACCGGCACATAATCGCCATAACCTTCATTAACCGCCTGTCGCAACGCGGCAGATACAAATAATGAATTTAGCCTGAAGCTATCTTTTAATTCAGGTTTATTTACATGCAAATCACCATATACGCTTATAGAAATGATTTCAACATTACGTAACCTGCCTGCTTCTTCAGCAAGATGCTTTAAAAGATAAGTAGGCGTATGTGCACTGCCATGAATAAACACACGCTGGTTACTTTTTATTACAGACAATGCTTCCTTAGGCGTTACAAAATGCACTGGGATTTTCATGATAAAAAATTTGCTGCAAAAATATTTGATGGCGCTAAGCCTTACATGACAAACATCATTACCGCTGTAAATAAATGATATTGAATTAAAGCGATAAATCATTTATGGGCAAATAATTGCACTCTTATTAGTGAAAGTCAATCAATAACAAAGTAATTTCAAGGATTACCTGAAATTACAAAAGTGCATTTATCTTTTCAGCAAGCTCTATATCCTTTCCTGTAACAATATCACCGGCATCATGCGTGTTCAGCCATATTTCTACGGCATTATAAACGTTTTTCCATACGGGATGATGGTTCATGCACTGCGCTTCCATTGCTGCACGAACCATAAATGCAAACGCTTCAGAAAAATCTTTGAACTCCATTTTACGGTATAACGCATTATCTTTCTGAGACCAGCCCTGAGGAATTTTCATACTTTATAGTTTCCTTATTCCTAACAATTTTTTTACCAACTGTAAAATAGTGTATTGCAGGTAAATTATACCGGCGCTAAAAAAATAAACAGGCCACCGGAACCGGCGGCCTGTTAAACTTCGCTATTATCTGTTTTTAAAAATTATAAGCTATGCTAAACCTTAAATTTCTCGGAGATTCTGCCTGCCAGTAATAGGCACCTGACCAGGAATAATAAGAACCGCTATATAAATATTTATTGAGCATATTAAACACATTCGCTGTAACCCTTATTTTATCACCCTGCCAGAATAACCCGCCATCCAGTTTAAAATAATCAGGCAACTTAAGGTGCGCCGCATCAGAAACATCATCATTTGTATGCCTG
>JAEWJV010000087.1 GCA_023386395.1 Bacteroidota bacterium | reverse complement strand
CCTGTGCAAGAAACATTACCGCCATAGAAAGATAGATGGTTGTGCCATCAAGATTGAAAGAATAACCTGCAGGCACCACCAGTCCTGTAACTGATTTAGTACAACCCATACGTTCCAGCTTTTCAATCAATGAGGGCAGCGCCACTTCTGATGAGGAGGTACCTAATACGATTAAAAGCTCGGCGCGTATGTATTTTAAAAATTTAAGTATGCTGATCTTATAATACTGCAGCATTAAACCAAGCACAATAAAAATGAAACACAAACAGGTAATATAAACGCTTATCATCAACCTTATTAAAGGCAATAATGTATGCAGGCCAAACTTACCTATGGTATAAGCCATGCCGCCAAAAGCGCCGAGTGGCGCCAGCAGCATTACTAAATGCAAAGCTTTAAAAATATATCTTGAAATATTGGTAAGCGGTGCAATAATGATTTCTTTTTTGTTATACCCGCTTAACCATATTCCAAAAATTACGGCAACGATTAATATCTGGAGCGTTGGATTATCTTTAAAAAACTGGAGCCAGCTAAATTCGTTTGATTCTTTTATATATGCAGAAATATTGCCGCCTTTTATGGATGAAATGTCAACGCCGCGGCCCGGTTGTATAAAATGGGAAACGATAATGCCAATTAATAAGGCAAACGTGGTTACTATTTCAAAATACAGCAATGCCTTGCCGCCTACGCGGCCTGTTTTTTTCAGGTCGCCCATATTGCTGATGCCAAGCGATATGGTTAAGAAAATGATAGGGTAAATAAAATATTTAATCAATAGGATGAAATAATCACCGAGGACCTTCATTTTTATTGCGGTGCCAGGATAGAAATTTCCTAACAGTGCACCGGCTGTTATGGCAACAAGCACCCAGAAGGTTAAATTGGTAAATAATTTTTTCACAAGACAATAATAACTTAATTATAAGTTCAGGAAGAATTACAGCGGCATTAAATGCATGCCTTCGTTTTTAATAAGCATTATTTTAGTAAATGGTTTTGCTTTAATTTAAAATTCTTAACATCGAATATGGCTTTAAGCGAAATGGATGAGCTGAAACAGCAGGTGAATAAATTATCGAACCAGTTACAACAGGTGCAGGAAGAATTAATGCAAATGCAGCGCCAGATAAATGAAAGTGATAACCGTTCTGTTGGTTCTGCCAAATTGCCCGCGCCTGCTGCATCAGCAGTACAAGCAGCGAAAAAAAATATTGCTTCGCAACGTTCGGTTGAAAATTTTATAGGTTTAAAGATCATTAACCTTGTAGGTATAGTCGTATTGCTGATTGGTATTTCCATAGGCGTAAAATATGCAATTGATAAAAACCTCATCACGCCGTTTGTAAGAATCATACTTGCTTATTCAGCAAGCGCTGCATTGCTTTTGCTGTCGTTCATGCTAAAGAAAAATTATGAAGGTTTTAGCGCCATACTGTTCAGTGGCGCGATGGCTTCCATGTATTTTACAACGTATGGCGCATTCACTTATTACGATTTCATTTCGCAAATATTCTGCTTTGTTATAATGGCGGTAATTGCAATTTATACAGCAAGCAGGTCATTACAATACAACCGGCAGGAGATTGCGGTTGTTGGCATGGTTGGCGCTTATGCCATTCCCATTCTCATCAGCACCAATCATGAAAACTATATCTTGCTGTTTAGCTATATACTCGTAATGAATGCAGGCATACTTATTATATCTTTTAAGCGTTCATGGAAATTATTAAACCTGCTTGCACTGGTTATTACATGGAGTTTTTTCATTGGATGGTTGCTTGCCAGGTACAAAGAAGCCTTCCGGTTTTATGCAGTTGTTTTTATGGGCATTTATTTTGTTTTATTTCTGCTGAGCGCTTTTGCATTTACCATAACGAGAAAAACAAGGTTAAGCAATCAGCAACTGCTGCATGTGCTTATTAATAATTTTGCGCTTTTTATTTCACTGCTTGCCATTTTCAGTGCATCTTCTTCTAATACAAATGCAGCGGCTGTTACAGCTTTTTGTGCTTTGTTGTTTTTTGTTTTTGCTATAGCAGGCAATAATTTCTTTCACGATGAGAAAGTGCTTAACCGCATACATTATGCAACTGCACTTTTGCTTGCTGTTTTATGGATAGGCATACAATGCAGCGGCTTAGCCATTACTATGCTGTGGACGCTGCTTGCCATAATTGTATTTATACTTGGCATTATAACAAAAACAGTATGGCCAAGGCTGGCTGCCATTTTACTTGTAGGGATTACGCTCTTAAAACTGGTTTTATTAGATAGTATATTCTTTACCGCCGTTCAAAAGATTATTGCTTACATAACCATTGGCACATTGCTGCTCCTGCTTTCTTTCTTCTATCAAAAATTTAAAGCCGTTTTATTTGCAGATGATGAAAATAAAACAAACATCAGCGGGTGAAATAAAAAATATTGTCTGCTGCTGCATTAAATTCATTCCATATATCGTGTACAATATCAGCAGCGGGTTTTATATCATTTATTAAAGCGCTTACCGCTCCAATTTCCAGTTCGCCTCCATCAAGTTCTCCTTCCAGCATGCCTTTTTTTGCACGGCCATGCCCTAATATTGCCGCAAGTTCTTCCCTGGTTGCGCCACGCATTTCAGCTTCTTTTATTGCCTCAAAGAAATCATTTTTAAGTAACCGCACCGGCACTACTTTTTTCATACTCAGCATCGTATCTCCTTCCTTGCTATTTACAACTGCTTCTTTAAACTTTATATGATTGGAAGCTTCGTTGCTGCATACAAAGCGGCTGCCTACCTGCACACCATCGGCGCCTAAAATCATAGCTGCCAGCATTTGCCGGCCAGTTGCAATGCCGCCCGCAGCCAGCACCGGAATTTTCACTGCTTCTTTCACAAGCGGAACTAAAACCATTGTAGTGGTTTCTTCCCTCCCATTATGGCCACCGGCCTCAAAGCCTTCAGCTACCACCGCATCGCAGCCTGCAGCTTCCGCTTTTTTAGCAAATATGCTGCTGCTTACCACATGCACCACAGTTATACCATGTTGTTTTAAAACCGGCGTCCATGTTTTAGGATTACCGGCGCTCGTAAAAACAATTTTTACACCTTCATCAATTACAGTTTGAATATGCTTTTCTATATCGGGATATAAAAGCGGAATATTTACGCCAAAAGGCTTTACCGTGGCTGCTTTGCATTGGCGGATGTGTTGAAGCAATACATCAGGATACATGCTTCCGCTGCCAATTAAGCCCAATGCACCTGCATTACTTACCGCGCTGGCAAGCTTCCAGCCGCTTGTCCAAACCATGCCGGCCTGAATGATAGGATAATCAATATTAAAAAGCTGTGTAATGCGGTTAGAAAAGTTTGTCATCAACCCAAAATAAAACAAAGCGGGTTAATAAATAAGGATAAAATTATTTAAGCGAAAGATAGTGCTGTTACAGGAAAAATTAATATAAATATCTTCTCATTTCCACGCAGGAAATAAACCTTTTCATAACTGAATTTTTCTTGTTGTTATCTGCTTTTATTTTCGAACCCGGACTGCTTGTTTTTAATATGGGAGCAGCGGGTTGCAGGCTTTGCTTTTGCGAGGTAAATGCAATAAATAAAAACGTAGCTGCTAATAATGCGGCAGCAATAAAAACCGGTATATTTCTTAAGTAGCGGATGGTAATTAATTTGGCTACGAATGTAGTCGTAAATTAAACAGTTTATAAAATTTCCGCTGTTAAAAAAAACAAAACAATGCTGATGCAGGCTTATCAACAATTGTATTAGGTTTGCCTCTTCTTAATTATACAGGTTATGAATGAAAGTTTTACTAATCGCATCCAGGCCGAATTGCTGGAAATAGAGTCTTCCGGTTTGTTTAAAAAGGAACGCATTATTACCAGCCCGCAGGGCGCTGAAATTACCGTGAACGAGAAAAAAGTTTTGAATTTCTGTGCCAACAATTATCTCGGCTTGTCTTCTCACCCAAAAGTTATAGAAGCCGCACACAAGGCCATAGAAACACATGGCTATGGCTTAAGCAGCGTGCGTTTTATTTGCGGCACGCAGGATATTCATAAAGAGCTTGAAAAGAAGATAGCTGATTTTTTAGGCACAGAAGATACTATTTTATACTGTGCTGCCTTTGATGCCAATGGCGGTGTTTTTGAACCTTTATTTAATGAGCAGGACGCTATTATAAGCGATGCTTTAAATCATGCTTCTGTAATTGACGGCGTGCGTTTATGTAAGGCGCAACGCTACCGTTACGAGCATAATAACATGGAAGACCTTGAGGCGAAGCTGATTGATGCTGCCCATTTGCGCAGCCGCATCATTGTAACAGACGGGTCCTTCAGTATGGACGGCACTATTGCGCAATTGGATATTATTTGCGAACTGGCCGAAAAATATGATGCCGTGGTAATGATTGACGACAGTCATTCAACCGGGTTTCTTGGAAAAACAGGCCGCGGCACACATGAATATAAAAATGTAATGGGTAAGGTTGATATTATTACGGGCACCCTGGGCAAAGCACTCGGCGGCGCCAATGGCGGTTTTACCAGCGGTAAAAAAGAAATTATTGAAATGCTGCGCCAGCGCTCCCGCCCTTACCTTTTCTCTAATACATTGGCACCGGCCATTGTGGGCGCATCCATTGCGGTTTTTGATATGCTGTCTGAAACAACTGAACTGCGCGATAAACTGGAAAGCAATACTATTTATTTCAGGAAAAAAATTACAGAAGCCGGTTTTGATATAAAGCCCGGCGAACACCCGATTGTACCAATAATGCTGTACGATGCCGTTGTGGCACAACAGTTTGCAGCTAAATTGCTGGATGAAGGCATTTATGTAATTGGCTTCTTTTACCCCGTGGTACCAAAAGGCCAGGCAAGGATACGCGTACAGTTGAGCGCCGCCCACGAAATAAAAGATATTGACAAAGCAATCACAGCTTTCACAAAAATTGGAAAAGAGTTAGGTGTAATAAAAAACGGGTAATACCTTTACGCCGTAATCAAAGAGCAATCCGATGAATACTTTACTTCGTTCTGAAAGCGAAAAACCGAAATTAATGGAAGCCGGCCTTCCTTTCTGGAAACTGGTTAACATGTTAGATAACGGGATGACTGAAGAGCAAATTATCAATCAATACCCGTTACTTTCTTCTGCAGAAATAAAGGTGGCTATGAAGTATGCTGGTTCCACAGCAGTTTCTATAACCCGATAAACAGTCGTTATAAATTTAGCAGCTGTTAGTTTTTAAACCAGCAAATAATGCATGTAACTAAGCGTTCAGGTTTTTATTGCCTGCTTTTTGGCACCCTTCTTTTTTCAGCCTGTTCCAGCAATAACATTACCAGTGATAACAGCCTGAAAAAGTATTTTGATGAATATAACGTAACGGGCACTTTCGGCATGTTTGATAACGGGCAGGCACAGTTTACCATTTATAATTTGAAAAGATTTACCGACAGCGCTTATTTACCTGCATCCACCTTTAAGATTGTTAACTCACTTATTGGCCTGCAAACCGGCGCTATTTCCGGCGAAAAAATGGTGCTACCCTGGGATGGTGTTGTGCGTCCCAATCCTGAATGGAATAAAGACCTTACCATGGAGCAGGCTTTTAAGTTATCAGCCGTTCCTTACTACCAGGAAGTGGCAAGAAGAATTGGTAAAGATACCATGCAGCACTGGCTGGATAGTTTGGGCTATGGTTCAAAATATAATCGCGCCGTTATTAAAAATGATCTTGATTCTTTCTGGCTCGATAATAATATTAAAATTACCGCCGACGAACAACTGGGCCTGGTAAAGAAATTATACTTTGAAC
>JAEWJV010000085.1 GCA_023386395.1 Bacteroidota bacterium | reverse complement strand
ATACTACAAAGTGGGTAAATTTCATAGAGCAGATGATTGCCTTTGCAAAGATGTCGTTTGACCTGGGTGATTCTAATATTGCGAAAATTACTGCCCCAGTGTTAATCATATCCGGTGATAATGATGGTTTGGATAAAATTGAATTGATGAAAACCTATAAGCTATTAGGTGGTGGCATTACTGCTGATATGCAGCCAATGCCAAAATCGCAATTGGCTATTGTTCCTGCACAAGGCCATGTGAGCCTGATGATGCAGACATCAACAATTTTGAGCTACCTGAATAATTTTTTAAAGTAACGTGAATTTTGCCATAACCTTCAGGCCTGGATTAAAGCAACGTTTTATAAAAGACTTTAGCTAAGGCCTTTTATATTCTTTTATTCCAGGGTTCTATTTTCCAAACTTCTTTTTTAATGCAGCCAGTGCATCGTTTACATTCATTGAAGAAATATCTTCCTTTCCGCGGTTATGTTGTGAACGGTTGGTGTTTTGATGTGGACGCTGCGGCCTTGCCGGCGCTTCCTGCGTTTGTTTGATGGAGAGTGCAATACGGCTGCGTGGAATATCCACTTCCAGCACTTTCACCATTACCTTATCGTTCAGTTTTAAAACCTCGGCAGGATCGCTGATATATTTATGCGCTATCTCGCTCACATGCACAAGGCCATCCTGCTTTACACCAATATCAACAAAAGCGCCGAAGCGCGTAAGATTGGTTACAACGCCGGGCACCACCATACCGGGATGCACTTCTTCAATTTTATAGATTTGTGCAAATTCAAATTGTTCGAGTTCGCTGCGCGGATCAAGGCCGGGTTTGTTGAGTTCTTTTAAAATATCCTGAATGGTAAGCTCGCCAATTTCTTCCGTAGCATATTTTTTAGGCTGAATATCTTTAAGCAAGGCTTCATTGCCTATAAGTGACTGTACATCCACTTTTAAATCTGATGCAATGTGTTCAACAATCTTATACGCTTCAGGGTGCACAGTGCTTGCATCAAGCGGGTTGCTGCTGTTTTGCACTTTTAAAAAACCTGCACATTGTTCAAATGCTTTATTGCCAAGCCGCGGCACTTTTAATAATTCGTTACGGTTACTAAAGCCGCCAGTTTCATTCCTGTACTGAATAATATTTTCTGCAAGCGAACTGCCAATGCCGCTTACATAACCCAGCAAATGTTTGGAAGCCGTATTAAGATTTACGCCAACAGCATTTACACAACTTACAACAGTGGCATCCAGCTTTTCTTTTAAACGAAACTGGTTTACATCATGCTGGTACTGGCCAACGCCAATGCTTTTGGGATCGATCTTTACCAATTCTGCAAGCGGGTCCATTAACCTTCTTCCAATGCTTACGGCGCCACGAACAGTTACATCATAATCCGGAAATTCTTCCCGTGCTGTTTCGCTGGCAGAATAAACAGATGCCCCATCTTCATTCACTAAAAATACCGGCAGGCTTAAATTGAGTTGTTTAATGAATTGCTCCGTTTCGCGGCCGGCGGTGCCATCGCCAATAGCGAAAACCTGAATGTTATATTTTTCAACGAGCGATCTTATTTTATTGCTGCTGTCATTTAAACGGTTGGATTCATGTACATAGATGAGATCATTGTGCAATAATGTTCCTTTTTCATCTAAACAAACAACTTTACAACCGGTGCGGTAACCGGGATCAATTGCCAGTATTCTTTTGCTGCCAAGTGGTGCGCTTAACAATAACTGGCGCAGGTTTTCTGCAAACACATTAATGGCTTCTTCATCCGCCTGTGTTTTTAATGCCGTGCGAAACTCTGATTCAAGGCTTGGCTGCAACAAACGGCGGTATGCATCTTTGATAGCTTTTTTCACCTGCTCAACAGAACTGTTTAAACTATTCTTGATATACAAATCTTCTATTAAGTACAAAGCTTCTTCTTCGCCGGGCGCAATGCTCATGCGTAAAAAACCTTCGAGAAAACCACGCAACACTGCCAGTATTCTATGTGATGGAACTTTATGAATTGGCTCACTGAAATCGAAATAGTCTTTATATTTCGCCGCTTCTGTTTTCTTGTCTTCCAAAACCTTGCTTTGCAGCGTTGCTGTATCTTCAAACAGTTTGCGCATTTTAGCACGCACCCTGTCATCTTCATTAATTGTTTCAGCAATAATATCCCTTGCGCCATGCAATGCTGCATCAGCGTCCCTTACATTATCAGTAATATATTTTGCAGCTTCTGCTGAAAGGTCAGTTGCCCTTTGTTCAAGGATGAGCTGAGACAGCGGTTCAAGGCCATTCTCCCTTGCTGTTTGTGCTTTTGTTTTGCGCTTTGGTTTATAAGGAAGATAAATGTCTTCCAGTTCAGCCAGCGTTGTGGCTTTATGAAGTTTGTCCTGCAGGGCATCCGTCATTTTGCCCTGTTCGGTAATGGTTTTTTCTATGAATGTTTTACGTTCGGTAAATTCTTTTAAGGCTTTGGCTTCGTCCTGAATTTTTTGAATCTGCACTTCATCCAATCCGCCGGTTTTATCTTTCCTGTACCGTGCAATAAATGGTATGGTTGCGCCTTCTTCAAATAAACTTAATACGGATTCAACTTGCCCGGGCTTTACGTTTAATGTAGCTGCTATCTGTTGACTGAATTCTTTCATCACAAAACTTTTAAGGGCGGCGAATATAGACGAGAATGGAGAAAGAAAAAATGTAAATTGTAAACCGGGTTTAATAAGTTAAGCCTTATAATTAAAAATAAACGGCACTGGAATAATGCCGGCGCCGTTGTATTGTTTAACTGATCAAATTCTTTAATCTGCAATTGGCACTAAGGTGCTCACGCTAATGCGGTTCCACGCATTGATCATTACAACCGCCATTATAATATGCGCTATTTGTTCATCGCTGAAATATTGCTGCGCTTCTTTATAAACAGCATCTGAAACACCATGCTGGCTTATGAGCGTTACTTCTTCCGTTAATGCCAGCATTGCTTTTTCTTCAGGTGTAAATAAATCTGTTTCACGCCATGCATCCAGCAAGAAAATACGCTGCTGCGTTTCGCCATATTTCAATGCATCTTTTGTATGCATATTCAAACAAAATGCGCAATGATTTATTTGTGATGACCGTATTTTAATCAGCTCTTTTTGTATGGGGGTTAATGCTGTTTTATTCAAAGCTGCGGCTAATGCATACATACCTTTATATGCTTCCGGATAAATTGTTGCGATGTTTACTCTTTGTTCCATAACTTTTAATTTTTGTTGAAGCAAAGCTATAAAACCGGCAATGCCAACTGCTTAAACTGGTTTAAGAAATTGTTTTACAAAGGCATTAAATGCAGTGGAAATTAGTAGTCACGGATGCAAAGATTTTATCAATGCATATGTGGCTAATAAAAATTCTGCGGAGTTCAATTTCTGCGGTATTAAGAAATTGTTTTACGCCTTATTTCACTTAAATATTCAGGTGTGAAGCCAAGAAAAGATGCTAATAAATATTGCGGAATACGTTGCACGAATTCAGGATAAGCACTGCTGAACATATTATATAATTCTTCCCTTGAAAGACTGTATAAGCTTTTTATCCTGAACTGCGCTGCAGCATGGGCGCGTTGATGCACAAGCCGGAAATACCTTTCCATAACAGGATGCTTCTGCAGTAATTTTTCCTGATCAGTATAACTTAAGGCCAGTATATTGCTTTTTTCAACAGCCTGTATATTATACAATGATGGTTGCTGTTTTTCGAAAGAAGTATAATCGGCCAGCCACCAGCTTTCTATGGCAAACTGCGTGGTTTGTTCAATGCCTTTTTCATTAATAAAAAAAAGGCGCAGGCAACCTTTAGCTGTAAAATAATTGTGTTTACAGATACTTCCCTCAGTTAGAAGATTTTGTTTCTTTTTGAATTGTAAAGGCCTGAAATATTGCAGCACTTCATTAAGTTCTTCGCTGCTGATCGTGATGAAGCGGTTAATATGATGCTGAAGTTCCTGATGCATGCTGTAATGCTGTAAATATAAGCTGATTGTCCGATGGTAATAGGTAATGCTGTATGCAGT
>JAEWJV010000063.1 GCA_023386395.1 Bacteroidota bacterium | reverse complement strand
CCCCAGATGGAAGCCGCCGCCGCATCTTTCAGCACGGTAACAGATGCCACATCATTGGGGTTAATGGTATTTATATCGCCTTCATACGGAAAGTTATCTACCACTATCAACGGCTGTGCATTGGCAAACAGGGTGCTTTGCCCGCGTATGCCCAGCTCTGTGCCGCGGCCGGGCACGCCTTTGGAAAACAGCAGCCCGCTGGTGATGCCGTCGAGCTTGCTGATTATATCCGGCGCTACCCGTTTATCAAGCAGTGCTTTATCAACCTGTACAAACGAGCCGGTGGCCCTTTCTTTCGGGATTTCCTCGTAGCCGGTGCTTACCACCACATCGGCAACCCGGCCTTCCTGTTCATCCAATGTTACCAGCAGGCCGTCCTGCAGCAGGCTTACCGGTACCTGTTTTAACCGGTAGCTGATATGTGTTATAAGCATGGTATCAACGGGGGCCGTTAAGGTGATGATGAAGCTGCCGTCAGTGGCGGTGATGTATATTTTTTTGGTATGTTTCAGGGTGATGGCGGCACCCGTTACCGGTTCCCCGGTTTTAGTGTTTATAACCCTGCCATGCAGGAGATTGGTTTGCCCTTGCAGCCTGCTGTATGCAATAGCATTAGCAGCACCGCAACGGTTATAATTTTTTTCATTGCAGTTTAAAATTTTAAAATGAGGTAATTTGTTGGGTTGCGATGCCATCGCTTATTGCAGGGCAGCGTGGTACGTGATATACCGCCTGCAACCTTACGTGTGCCTATTTCAATATAATGAGGTGTATGGCGTAAGGTATAAGGGGGAAGGCAGTCCGCCGCTCACTGTCCACTGTCAACAGTCCATAGTCCCTGGCGCCAACGCCCAAAGCTCACCGCTCACAGCTCACCGCTCGTAGCTCGAAGCTTCTTCTCCCTTGCAGCTTGTAGCTTGAGGCTTGCAGCTTTTCCTCCCACCATGACGCTTGCAGCTTCTTCCCTACGCCTTCTTCCCTACCCCTTACACCTTCGTTCATCCTTATAACCACGTCTTTGCTAAAACTTAGATGGGATTTTTGGGTTTTTTGGCCCACTGCGTTTTAAGCAGCATAAGCCCTTTTGCCGTGAGGCGTTTACAAAAGCGGGTTGCCTGCCGCGAATAGTGTTGTATGTTGTATTTTATTTTGCCGGTAAAGGATAGTTTTTGATAAGCTTTTTTGCAGGCTATCTGGTGCATGATGCACTTGTAGATAACACCGTGTATCTCTTGCTTGGAGAAGCCGTGTGCAAGCAGTTGTTCGTAGAGGTTACCCCCATCGCCTGAAGGGGAGTTTTGTTGAGTAAAACATTGCTGATATAGGTTTTGATTGCGCGACATAAAATAGGGTTAGGCTCACCGTTCCTTTGCCGCATGGGACCTACCAAGTCCACTATCCTTTCGGATAGCCGAACACAAGTAATAAGTGAGCCCAACCCTATAATGCAATATAAGGTATGGGCTATTCACTTACTCCCGTGTTCGTGAAATTTGGTAGGTTTCTGCGACGAGAGAATTTTAGTGATATACCTTCAACTTCTTTTAGAAGTAGTTAATCAGTGTATTTAGTTCAACATGCAAGATAATGACATATTCGTCATTATCCAAAAAAATCTTTAGCTTCATCTTAGTACTCTTAATGGGTCAGATAAGAGATACTAAACTGTTACAAAAAATAGCCTTATCAATTAAGGAATTGAGAGATAGAAACAATCTTACTCAAGAAGATGTTTATAACGATACTAATATTCACATTGGCCGTATTGAAACGGCTAAGGCTAATTTATCTGTAAGCACATTATCATCTTTATGTAAATACTTCAAAATAAAATTATCTGAATTTTTTACTATGGTTGAAAATGCGAAATAAAATGCAGATTGTTTGGAATGTTTAATAAAAAAATCCTGCCAAGACTGGCAGGATTTTTTATATATTCTTTGAACTACGATATCTCCAGTCTTTGTATTAGCAACACTTCACACAAACGAGTCAGTTGCAGTCAAGTTATTTATTCGATAAAAGGACATTTTTCTTAGCCTGTTAACTTCCGCATCTGCTAAGTTTGCAATTAAATTTGGACTGTTAGGAGATTGTTCTTTTGTATTAAATCCTTCTAATACTAGCCCTTCTTTTATCGTTTCATTGTTACAAGATTTGGTATCACCAGATTTATTAAACAGAGAACTAATTCTTTCAAAATCATGCTTAATTCCATAGGTAGTTACCTCATGACAAAAATTTTTAGCTTTTGTAGGAAAAACGATTTTCAAAACTTCACGGGCTTCCTCGACAGTAAACTCCTTACTTCGATCATTTAAAAACAGGAGTTTACTAAGCCCAGAAATTATTTTATCCCGCGAGTCATATGAATCATGAATTCCAGAATACTTCCACCAGTTAGGAATTTCTTTATAAGCAATTTCTCTTGCTTTGTCATAATAGAATGTACCTTTTTCAAATACTTCAACAATGTGAACACCAACAATTTGACGAATTTCATTGAATTCTGGTTCTGCGATAAATGCCGGGTTCAAAGTGTGGATGATAAAAGTTCCTTTACTTTTTGCTTGTGTGGATTTGCTTAATAGAAAGCGTGGATATGCTCTTCCCATAATTTGATATGCCTGAGTTTTACAAGCTGGCGCTCCTTGTCGTAAATTTTAAATTAATAAAACTAATTTAAGTTTTTTCTTGAGTAACCAGACCGATGTTAATAAATATGATGTTGATGAAAAAACCGCGAGAAGAATTATTGATTTGATTCTTCTTTAGATAGCTTAATAAAATACACCATAGATAGCAATCAATATTTGTGGATTATTTGCTAATAGGAAAATTCCATAGATAAAAAATATTTGAATAACTTTGAATATTTACTAGCCAGTTATGGAATCAATTGCTGCCCAAACACTTATAGAGCATCAACATCCTAAAGCTCAGGCAAAAGTTGTATTCTTGCCTGAAGTCATAGATAAACTTATTGTTGAGGAAGTTGAATCCTTGACTAAAGCCGATAATAAATTTTGGTCCTCTCCTGAACATGATAGAAGTGCATACTTACATTGTTTTTTTCAATATCCAGCAATGATGGTTCCTATAGTTCAACGAAGGCTAATTGAAATAATACTAAAATATAATCCCTCAATTAATAATGTTATCGATCCTTATATGGGATCTGGGACTTCACTAGTTACTTGTATGGAGAATGGATTAAATTGTTTTGGACAAGACATTAATCCTCTTGCTTTTCTTGTTACAAATACACGAACAGGCCCATACCAAATTAGCGCTATAAAAAATCGAAAAGGTGAATTATTTGAATCTATCATAAAGGATCAATTAAATAATATAGAGGTTGATTTTAAGGGACGTGATAAATGGTTTAAGCCCGAAGTCTCAATTGAACTATCAAAAATTGTAAGAGCTATAAGAAAAGAAAAGAACAAAATTATTCGAAAATTTTATTGGGTTATCTTAGCAGAGGTTGTAAGACTTACCTCAAATGATCGAACATCAACCTTTAAGTTGCATCAACGACCAATACAAGAAATTGCTAATAGAAATATTTCTCCTATTCAAGTTTTTCAAGAGCATTTTACTGATTGCTTCGAAGATTTAATTTGGCATTGTGATCTTCTCACAAAATCTAATAAACTTTCGCGAAATAAATATCCGGCAGATGTAAACTTACATTTACTTGATAGTAAAACTAAAATTTGGGCACCTACTAACGAAGGTGGTTTCTACGACTTGCTAGTCACATCGCCGCCATACGGGGATAATAAAACGACAGTGACGTATGGTCAGCATTCTTATTTACAGTTACAGTGGATTGATCTTGAAGATATTGATGAGTGTGCAACTCCTGACTTTTTGAAATCTACTTCGGAAATTGACTCAAGAGGTTTGGGAGGAAGACTTAAAAACATAGGTGACGAAGACTTAGAAATACTATTCTTAAGTTCGCCAAGTTTCAAAAGATTGTACGAAAAATTACAAGCTACAGCGCCAGATATGGTTAAAAAAGTTGTTAGTTTTATTCATGATTTATATCTTTCGTTAGTTAATATACATACATCTCTAAAGCCCAACGCTTATCAAATTTGGACAATTGGAAATAGAAATGTTGGTGGAATAGAAGTTAAGAACAACAAAATACTTGAAGAGTTAATAACAAATCAAGGCAGCGTACTCGTTACAAGTATAAAAAGAGAAATATTAAATAAGCGCATGGCTAAAAGAAATAAGGATGCTAGCTTAATGAATTACGAAGACATTTTAATTTTTAGAAAAATTGCCTGATAATATAACTAACTCAAATTTTAATCCCCATTTCAAAATAAGTGCTGCTGTTGTTAAGCAACTGGGCGAAGAACTTATTACAGATGAAGTAACTGCATTCATGGAATTGGTAAAAAATTCTTATGACGCAGATTCTTCTAGGGTAACAATTGACATTAATACTATTGAGTCTTCTTCAAATGAAAACCTACTACCCTTGCCAATTCTTATAGAAAATGCATCTCAAAAATCTAATGAAAATTTACAAAACTTAAATCAGCCAGAAGAACGAAAGGATTCGAAAGAGGCTGTTTCAAATATAGGTTATATAAGTATTAAAGATAATGGAATTGGCATGTCTAAAACAGACATTATCGATAAATGGATGACCATATCCTTATCGGTTAAAAAAAACGCAGCTAAACTTGGTTATCAAACAGAAAAAGGTAGAACTTACCTTGGAGAAAAGGGAGTAGGCCGTTTAAGCACTCAACGTTTAGGAAGTTATATTGATCTTATAACCGGTATCAAAGAAGAACCTTTTTATACTCATCTTTATTTCAATTGGGATGATTTCAATGAGAATACCACACTTGATAAAGTCATTCCTGGGTTTACCACTATACCTAAATCTTTAAATGAATCAGGCACGGAAATAATTGTTAGAAAATTAAAAAATAAAGAAATTTGGGATGGGGGAAGTTATTCAAAAATTATAGGACAACTTTCGCAATTAATATCACCAAAATCTAATGGAGTTAATGGTTTTAAAATTAATCTTAAAAAAAATAATTCCATTCAGGATTTATTAGATATAAATAAGTCTCTCGACAAATCTTTTGTTTCATCTTTTTCTTTCAGTTTAAAGGAAGACGTTTTGGAAATTTCAGGCACTGTTATGCTGAGAAAGTTGTACGGATCTTCTAAGGAAAATCATCAAAATTTTGAACGTTTTTTAGCACCAGATAATGGCAAAGATTTTTTTGAATTTCTTTCTGATGTTAAACAAAATAAAAAAGAATATGTTTCGCAAATTAATTATGATAGTTCTGAAGGTAAACTTTACAATTGGAAACTTACCTTAAAATTAACTGAAGTTCCTTAATTAATTTTTGTGGAGAAAAGAGACGAAGATGATAACTTGATATTAGACGAAAATCTCTTACTAATTTATGAACTTGCTTACCCTGGACCTTTTTCTGGTAAAATAAACGATTATGCTCTTACAAAGGATTTTGGTCAAATTTTAAATACCAATTCTGATATAAAAACCATTATTCAAAACCAAACAGGCATCCGAATTTATAGAGATGGTTTCGGTATTAAACCATACGGCCTTAATAGTCAAGACTGGCTAAAACTTGGTTCTGGAAATACAAGCGGTTCTTCATTTTATGGTTTAAAACCCTTTAACGTTGTCGGGAACGTCCAAATAAGCGCAAAGGATAATTATCATTTAAGAGAGAAAACGGATAGGGAAGGTTTTATAGAGTCTCCTTATACGACGAATTTCTTTAAAATTATGGAATTCATTGTTAAGCAAATAAACTTAACTCTCGAAAAAACAAGAAGAAGTTTTAATGAGTATGTCAAGCATATTTCAACTAAAAATTTAGGAATAAATCCCATACAGGAAGCGTTCAAAAATTTAAGTTCAACAGCTAAAAATTCAAGAGAGGTCGAAAAGCGTATGGCTGCTGTAAATATGAGACTTGAACAAGCGAAAAATAAAATTAAAGAAGTTAGTATTGATACAAATAATTCGAAGCAGTTAAAAGAACACCTAACGCTATTAAACACGCTGTTGGCAGATTCTAATAATTTGGTTGAAGAAATATCCAAAATCCTAGATGAGACAAAAAAGTTAGATAACTATGTTGATGTTTTGCAGCCACAAATTGAAAGTTTAGAAAATCAATTATCAGAATTCACAGATTTAGCTAGTTTAGGATTAACTGCTGAAGCTTTATCTCATGAATTGTCTAACATTGCTGATAAGTTATTTGAGGAAACAAATTCGATAATTAAACGATTTGCAAAGAAAATACCATCAGAATTAATTCAGTTAAACATTTATTTAGAATCTGTAAAAAGTTCAGTTACCTCATTCAGAAAACAACTTTCGCATTTAGACCCTGCTCTTAAGTATGTTCGTGAATCTAAAGAAACTTTTACTTTAAACAGTTTGTTTAACGAGCTATCCAACTATTATAACGAAAAATTTAAAGGAGTAATTCAGCTACAGCTAACTAATAATTCACCTAACTCTAGGCTTACAGTTAATAAAGGCAAACTAATTCAAATTTTAGACAATATCGTGCTAAACTCTGAATATTGGTTAAAGGAACAGCTCAAAAGACAAAAGAATTTCACTCCAACTATTTTTATTGACATACAACAACCATATATCAGAATCTACGACAACGGAAATGGAATTCCACAGGCTATAGAGAACACACTTTTTCAGCCTTTTGTAACATTAAAGCCGGAAGGTGTTGGTCGAGGGTTGGGTCTGTTCATTGTGCAACAATTACTTGACTCAATTGGATGTACTATCACATTATTACCTGAAAGAAACACACAAAATAATCAATACATTTTTCAACTTTATATTAATTCTATAATAAGCTCCTAGCTATGGATCTAAACCAAGTAAAAACACAGATTGCTACTATTTTATCTAAAGAAAATATTAAGCAAGTATATTATGTAGATGATAGGGTAAATTCATTTCAAAAGAAAAAAGAAATTATACTTGCCAATCTTGTAAAAACAGACATTGCCCAAGACGGAAAATTGAAACTAGTTCTATCGTCTACTCATATAGACACGGAAGAAGAACAAGAATTTCTAATTAATGAAATTACTAAGCTTTATACAATTGAAAACATGGTTTTTGTAAAAGCCTTATCTTCTCATTTTGGTTTGGAAGATAAGATTATACAAGGTGATGAAGATAACGATGCGTTTGACATACAAAAGTATTTCAATCAAGGTATGCTCAAGATTCTTGAACCTTCTATTGCAGTAGATACTATATCCAGTAAAATAGCTTCTTTAAGTGAATCCGATAAAATTCTTGTATTGTTTGATTTAGATTTAAAAGAAGCACAAGGAGAGTTCTTAACTATTACAGGAGTTGATTTAGTTTTAAGAGTAAAGGAAAAAGATAATAATGAAAAATGCATATGCTCTATTTTTACGCATTTAGTTAAGTCAACTGGTGAAGAGATTGCAAAGAGAAAAGAAATTTTAGCAGGACAACAAGGAAGATTGACTGAATCAAATATGTTTGTCTTGGCTAAAAAAAGAAAAAACAACGAGTTAGAATTCGGAGATGGGATAAAAAAAGTTATACTGAATCCGTTGTATGAAAAGGTTAAATCCATATCTAAAGAAGTATTAGAGGAAGCTTTTTCTGTAAGCTGTTCAGAAATCATTGGAATCGATACATATGAATTTGATCATGTTATCTTACATGCTTCTAATATCGAAGGAGTCTGGGCAGGGGAAACTTTAATAAGAATATTCAACGTAATCTTTGATCAAAACGTTAGACAAGAGCTTTTAAAAAAAGATTATGCGGAAAAGGTAAATCCCTTCTTTGAAAAGGCTATAAAACTTGCTAAACACACCTTTCCTTTAGAACAGAAAGATATTCCAAACTTTAATAGAAATCGAATAAGAAATTTAGAGTTATACACAAATGATACTGTACTTAATGGCTTATATGAACCGATAAATAATGGAGATATTTTCGAGTTGGTTTATGAAGGTATAAAACAGTATTATATTTTAATTGGACAGGAATGTGATCTTATACTTCGCAGTAATGGTAAAAGAAATAGAAAAAATGAATTTTTTACACTATTGAAAATTGACTTCAAACCAAAAATAGAAATACAAAAAGAAATCGACGATTTTGCAAGTAAATACGGACTAAAAAATACTTATTTCTCTAATAAGTTTCTTTTAAACAATTATACTAGTGAGGATAGTGACTTAATTGGTGTTGTAGATTTTCGAAATGAACTAATGGTTTATGTTAGCATTTTGGATCTAGTAAGTTTTAATGATGATGGTGAAGCTAAATTCAAACTTGATAAGATTTATCCGCTATACTCATTTAGTCAATCATTAAGAAATCGTTTCGATTTCGTCAAGCAAATCTGCCAAAAAAGAACTGAATTTTTAAAGAACATGGAAAATCAGCTAAAAGAGCAGGGCGTAAAAGATATACAAAGCATTTTAAATAAACTTATTGAATCTGTTTCTCCAACAGATAAAAAAATTGGAAACCTAAATTCTTACAGTGATAGTGAAGGATTTGATTTTGGAGTTAAAAGAGTTAAACGTCTAAAAGCACATTGGGCGAATAGACTTTTAGAACGTTATGGATATTATCTTTCAAGAGCAGCTGAGCTACCCGATTATGCTGAGATGATTGAAACTAAGAATTTGAAGGTTTAAATTATTCTTTATTTCTTGAATTAGCTTGAAGTTTTTTTAAATATACTTTTAAAAAACCAGCCATTTTTTCTTAGAATGTCTCAAGTGAAAAACTGATGTAAAAGTGGACATTGCAATTCTCATTCTTGCAATCTTTCTTTACATTGGGTTGCTCATTAGTTTTTCACATTGTCAATTTTAATAAAAGCCTGTTCAATTTTATTATTACGCATAGCATAATGGTCAATTATGCGCCCATCAAAACCAATATAGGAAAATACAATTTTGTATATAAATGAAAGCTGCTTCTGCATGATGATTACCATTTCCGCATCTTCTATATCTTTTATATCGCCATGCATAAAATCATTGCGCTTTTGTAATAATAAAATATCTTCATCGGTAACATGCATGAAGCATTCAAAGACCATTTTTGCTTTGTCTGCATTTTTATTATTTGAATAATCTTTAGAAAGCTTATCTTCAAACACGCTATAAAAAAACTTTCTTAGCACTTCTATTACAATAAAAAAGCAGTTATTTCTTATTAATAAAGATGTATCGCTTCCATTAGCTTCATTAAACAATACTAATGCATATTGTACCTCAGAATTTTCTTGTGATAGTTGTGACAGTTTAGATAATTGCTCTGCCTGTAAATATTTTAAAATATCCTGTTCGTAAATTCTTTTAGTAGTATTTTTTCCTAGATAATGATTATAGCCAAAAGGATTGGCTGTAAAAGGATGATATATAGATTTAAAACCTTTTCTTAATTTTTCATATTTGATAATCATTTCATTTTCACTTTCATTGTCTTGCTGAAAAGTAAATACTGCATCTTGAATAAATACACCAGACACAAAACCTAATGCTACCAGAATATTATAGGATATAACTGAAAATTCTTCATAGGATATTTCAGCTTCATTTTCAATAACGATATAGTCGTCAAGTTGGCGTATAGAAATAGATTTATGATTGACGGTTAGTTGAATCTTAGATGCTTTACCAAAAACCTGAAAAAGCAAATGTTTGGAAGAAGTGTAAAAAAAGCTTCTGTATAAACCATAATCGTTCCAATTGCTGTTTTGAAAAGAAAAGACTTTGCATTCCGTATAATGCGAAACAAATTTTCGCTCAACAGATGTTTCCACGTTAACCGCAGTTGCCTTGATTTGCAGGCTTAAGTCATCTGTAATGAAAAGAAAAGAATATTCATTAACATCAAGGTTTAATTCACTTTCTACTTTAAAAAGATAAGCGCTCTCCTTAAATTCTAATGCAGCGCTTTTGTTTTTATTATTGCCGCTCACATTTCCGGCAAGTTCTTTTTGCAATGTTTTTATATATTTTATTTGTTTCAAGTAATTTTTCATATTAGTTATTATTTATTTCTATAAAATAAATTCAATTTAAACCAATCTCATTATCAATTAAAATACCGCACCGCCGCTTCACCCACCCATTTGCCCATCTGCACCGGCACGGCATTGCCAATAAGCTTATAAGAAAAACGTTTCTCTTCAAAATAAAAATCATCGGGAAAGCCTTGCAGCCTTGCATATTCGCGGATGGAGAATGGCCTTACACCATATTGCGCCTGTTTATCTTTTACCAATCTTGTGCTGAGGTCTTTGGCATAATGTGCTACACAAGTTGGTGCAAAAGCATTAGGGTTATCAGCATCTATAATTATTGGTAAATCCCTATATTTTCCCGTAATCCTTTTTATAACATAAGCAGGCATTTCAATCTGCGGGTTCCGTTCCAGAATATCTTTCATTCTTGGACGGTTGTTGATGGCTTTTGGTTCACTAATATTAAAAGGTTTTCTTGTTCCAATCAGTATTAAACGCTTTCGTTTTTGCGGCAGCCAATTCAAAGCATCTACCGGGCAAAATACATGCACATAATAATCCGGCAGCTTGGTCATGGCTTCCATTACCACCTTAAACTTTTTCATGCCCGGCACATTTTCTACTACGTACATTTCAGGCTTCTCAATAGCTATATGACGAAAGAAATGCAGGAAGAGGTCATCGCCGGTACGTGTGCCATGTATATCGGCAATAGGTGAATACTTGGTGCAAGGGTACGTGCCAATGATGATATCGGAATGGGGTTGTTCTAATACTGTTTTATCTTTTATATCAGCAGTGAGAATGGTATGGCCGAAATAATGCTTGTTGGCCTGCATGCAGGCGGTAGCTTCCGCATCTAAATCGAGCGATTGTATAATGCTGACGCCGGCTTGCTGCATACCGAGTTCCATGCCGCCGCAACCGGAGAAATAGCCTTTGGCTGTGGGTTGGTACATGAGTAAGGTTTATTTTAATTCTAAATAAATTGATATTTACTTTTTCCCTTGATGGAAAAAGTAACAAAAAGATCAAGCACGGATGATATTGCGACACATCCGTGCACAGGCCTTGATATAGCTATAGTTGTATTGCCTTTGCAACAGTTGAGCCTTGATACTTAAGTCCGGTCTGGTTACTTAAGTTTTTAATCCCTCCACATTTTATTTCTCAAGCATCTTATCATCCTTTGATAATTTTATCTATGTAGCGGCATAAATCCCCGAGGGGTTTTTAAAAGCATCATCCTTTAAAGATTACATCCATATGGTATTGAAGAAACTTTTTAGCAGGTTGATATTTTTTAGGCATAAAAATTTTAGAACCTTCTAAAACGGCAAAATGCTTCTCGTGGTATGCTTCTTTGTGCTTCTTCTTTAATGCACTGGATAAAACGATATCAAACTTTTCAGTAATGCCAATATAACCTTTATCATAAGCTTTATCATACAGTGGCGAAAGGCAAATTCCATTTTCGGGGTTCAACCTTTCTTTTTCATTTTTTGACCAAGGCAATATGTGGCTGGCTAATAAAAGATCGGGGATATCAATACCTGTAATAGCGCAACGGCCGTTATAGTTGGCAATAACTATCTGCCGGAAAACATTTTGGTTCACCCTTGTTTTAACTTCCCTTAATTTATATTCACCTTTTAAATGGCGGATATCCTTTAGGTCTGCGGAATATTTATTTTCTATTGTTGTAGGTTCTTTTTCAGCCAATATCCTTTCGCTTTCAAATAGCAATTCGTCTTTGTTATCAATAAACTCATTCCATATTGGTTCCACTTGTTTTATGCCGCCGGTTAAACCAACAATACCGCGTTGCCGGTGATAAGGGTCAACCGCCGCAAAGTTGTTTAAGCGCATAGCGACTGCGCTTGCTGTTCTTTCAATAAGATTGGCCAAGTGAATTATTTCCGACGTTTTGGAATGCAGTTTTCCAAATGGCAGTTTAAGATAGAGGTTTAAGGCAAGCACTAGTTCATCCCTTGTCCAAAGTTTTCTTTCGGCCATCTTTAATTGGTTTTAAGCAAAGCTAATTTTATGGTTGGTTCTTTCGTTTGCTTTTAAGTCACGTTGCATAAGATGTGGATAGTGAGACGGCAACTGTTAGAGGGAATGGAAATTGGGAATGCACCCATTAGGAGATGGGCTACGGCGCACCAGCATTTCCGGCTTCGTGTTTTTACCTTTAATGCGGAGCATATTGTAGCTGCGCTGCGCTTTTGTGTGAACACCGGCCATTTTTCAAAGGTAACTGTGAGCAGTGAGATGCCTGCTGACAGCTGATAGCTCACAGCTAATACCCCATACCCGTTACCGCTTACCCTTCCTGCTGTTTAAACCCGATCTGGCGGCGGGGCGGCTGCGG
>JAEWJV010000024.1 GCA_023386395.1 Bacteroidota bacterium | reverse complement strand
ATTTACACGTGGCGAAACACAATCATTAACCACTGTTACTTTAGGTACGCCTTTAGATGAATTATTGATTGAAAGCGCTGCAACAAGCGATTACAGCAAATTTATTTTACATTATAATTTCCCTCCGTTTTCAACCGGTGAAGTAAAACCCATGCGTGGGCCGGGCAGGAGAGAAGTAGGCCATGGTAACCTTGCCATGCGCAGTTTAAAACAAATGATGCCGGGCAGCGATTATGCTTATACCGTGCGTGTGGTGAGCGATATACTGGAAAGCAATGGTTCTTCTTCCATGGCTACCGTTTGTGCGGGTTCACTGGCATTGATGGATGCCGGCGTTCCCCTTCCAAAGCATGTAGGCGGTGTTGCAATGGGATTAATAACAAGATCAAGCGATAACAAGTATGCTATCCTTACCGATATTTTAGGCGATGAAGACCATTTGGGTGATATGGATTTTAAAGTTACCGGTACCCGCGATGGTATATGTGGTGTGCAGATGGATATTAAAATCGATGGCCTTAGCATGGATGTAATGCGTGAAGCACTGGAACAGGCCCGCAAAGGAAGGCTGCATATTTTAGACGCAATGTATGAAGCCATGCCTGCTGCAAGAGAAGAAGTTAAACCGCATGCACCGCGCATGGAGAAGCTTATAATCGACAAAGAATTTATTGGAGCGGTTATAGGCCCCGGTTGTAAAGTAATACAGGAAATTCAGAAAGAAACCGGAACTACCATCAATATTGAAGAGGTTGGCAGCTTTGGGGAAGTAAGCATCTTCTCAACCAATAAGGAAAGCGTTGAAAAAGCACTTAAATGGGTTAAAGGAATTGTTGCCGTACCGCAGGTGGGCGAAGTGTATGAAGCTAAAGTAAAAACTATACAGCCTTATGGCGCTTTTGTTGAATTCCTGCCAAGGAAAGAAGGCTTATTGCATATTAGCGAAATAAGCTGGAAACGTTTGGAAACAATGGAAGGCGTATTAAAGGAAGGTGATATAGTAAAAGTAAAGCTCATTGGCCTTGATCCTAAAACGGGCAAGTTCAAATTAAGCCGCAAAGCTTTAATGCCCAAACCTGAGTCTAAGCCTAACCCACAGGAATAATTTGTTTACAAAACAATATTTTCGATAAGAAAATCCCTTGCAATTGCAGGGGATTTTTGTTTCATTATCAGGATAAGTATAATAACCTCAGGCGCTTAACTTTGTTATATATGAAGAAAGTATTGGGCATTTCAGCTTTAATAATAGTGCTGCTGGCCTTGCTAGCTGCATGGCTTGTATTTGGGGCGGCTACAGAGTTTGAAGACAAGGCTAAATATTTATATGTGAGGGATGATATCAGCGCACAAATGCAAATAGAAAGGCAATTAGATACAGGGCATATTATTCGCACGGCTTTTGTTTTTAAGATGCTGGCTAAGCCTGCAAAGGCCTGGAGCCGTATAACGCCCGGCAGATTTGAAATAAAAAGCGGTGAAAGCATTTTTGATTTGTTGAAAAAGCTGCGTAATAACAGCCAAAGTCCCGTACGCCTTGTAATTAATAAACTGCGTGTTCCGCAGGATCTTGCAAAAATTATTGGCAGGAATTTTTCAACCGATTCGCTACAGGCTTTTTTATATCTGACTAATAATGATTCATTGCAAACATTTGGCGTTGACACCAATACTTTAATGACGGTTATTATTCCTGACACCTATTTTCTCAACTGGAACACATCAACCAAAAAAATATTGTTGCGTTTAAAAGATGAAGAAGATAAATTCTGGAGCAAGAATGACCGTATTCAAAAAGCGGAAGCGCTTAATTTAACCAGGCAACAGGTTTACACTTTGGCCTCCATTGTAGAAGAAGAAACCAACAAGAATGATGAAAAAGGAAATATTGCAAGCGTGTATATAAACAGGCTGAACAGCAGCATGCCACTTGCTGCTGACCCCACCATAAAATTTGCTCTGAAAAATTTTGCCTTAAAGCGCATTTATTATGGGCAGCTTAATACGGAATCGCCGTATAATACATATCGAAATAAAGGCCTGCCGCCCGGGCCAATCTGCACACCATCGCCGGTTACCATTGATGCTGTACTGAATGCGCCGTCAACAGATTATTTGTTTTTTGTGGCGAAAAGCGATTTTAGCGGTTACCATCAGTTTACCAATAATTTTGCCGAGCATGAAAAATATGCTAAGCTGTACCAGCAGGCTTTGAACGAACAAATAGCTAAAAGGCAACAGGATAGTCTAAATAAAACATTACCACATTGACGAAGTTTGAAAAATTTCTTACTGGGTTAAAACCGATTGCTTTTCTCATAAGAAAAAGTAAGTCTATGGTATTGCCTGGTTTTTATGGCCTATACCTTTATGATGTGGTAACGTTTGTACTAAGCCAGATAAACAGGATAGGCATAAGAGACAGGGCTGCGGCCATTGCTTTCAATTTTATAATGGCTATTCCTGCAGCAGCAATTTTTCTTTTTACATTAATACCTTATTTCCCGGTGGCTCAAAACATGCAGGATGAATTGTTCAAATTCATTTCCGATGTAATGCCCAATTCAGAATCCCGGGCATTAATTATAACCACCATGCTCGATTTATTTAATAAACCTAAAAAAGGTTTATTATCCATAGGTTTCATTCTTGCATTATTTTATTCGTCTAACGCTATGCTTGGCGTTATTCGCACATTCGATTCATCGCTGCTGGTAAAGACTCCGAAAAAATTTATGCAGCGAAGGCTTCGCGCTATAAAACTTACAGTGGTGGTAATATTTCTGGTACTTGCCACCATATTATTAAGCATAGGGCAGGGTGCGTTGTTTGCATCTTTTCTAAACTGGATTGGTGTGAGCGGAACAGATAAAAATCCCTGGACGGAAATATTGAGATGGCTGCTTGTAATATTCCTTTTTTTTTATTCCATAGCATATACCTACAAATATGCCCCTTCTGTGCAAAAGCGATGGCGGTTATGGTCGCCCGGTGCGGTATTTGCAACAGTGCTTATTGTATTGGCCACATGGGGTTTTTCAATATGGGCGCAGAATTTTTCAAGTTATAACCGCGTGTATGGTTCCATCAGTGCCTTACTTATAACCATGCTGCTTATTTTTATTAATTCATTAATGCTGCTCATAGGTTATGAACTTAACTTAAGCATAAATTACCTGAAGCAAAAAGCAGAAGAAAGAAAGCAGGGAGAAAAAAATACTTCAGTAAAAGTTTAAGGGCCTTTGTTTATAAATTACAGAAAACACTATCTTACAATCTATTTTTAATTTAAAATCATTGCTATGTCATTACCGGTGAATAACAAAAAAGGGGCAAATAAAAGCCAGAAAAGCCAGGCTGCATCGGGCAGTAACTCCAAATTTATAAAAGCCAATTCCAAACCTGGCGGCGCTAAACAAAAAGTGCGTTCCACTGGGGCAAACCGCGGAAGCTAAACAATTGCATTTAATCAGTTAAAGCTGCTGCATTTAAAACGAAAATTAATTTTAATCTTTTCCAAAAAACAAGCTATATGATAAAGTTCAATGAAATTAAAATCGGCGATTATGTTTTGGGAGAATATGAAGGCAAGAAATGGGAAGGCGAAGTGGTGAATTTAAATGGTGATGAAAAACAGGTTTGTCTTGCAACAGATGTGCAGGAATTCTGGTTTGAAACAGAAGATCTTTACCCGCTGCCCATAAGCGATGCAGCCTTATTGAAATTAAATTTTGTAAAAGAAGTGCAGCCCGATGGTTCAGTAAAATATAAAAAAGGCTCATTCAGGATGCTGATATCCGCGCCGGATGATTTTAGCCACATGGATGTATGGTACCGCGATGATAAGCGCATCAATCCCAATGTTCAATACATTCACCAGCTCCAGAATCATTACCTGCAAATGACCAAGATACATTTAACAGCAGAGCCAATTGCATAAATATTCAACATCGTTTATTTAAAAACAATATTAAACATAAAGGCTGCAGAAAGCAGCCTTTATAATGTTATCTCCAATGTCCTTTTCTCCAGTAAAAACCGTGAGGCCCTCTTGCCCAACTGCCATTAACCCAGGCCTGGTGTGACCTCGGCCTTGCCCAGTGACCATTTACATAAACATAACGGCCTCTGCGCCAGCGCCAGTCTCCATCAACCCACACGTATGTTGGCCTGGGTGAAACAGGCCTTGCATAAACAGGCGCTACAGGTTGTTCTGCAACATAATGGGAAGTGCTGCAGCTATTGAAAATTAAAGCGCTTGCAGCAAGGCTAAAAATTACAAATAGCTTTTTCATTCGTATATATTTTGTTTTCAATGGTCTCATGAAACACCCTGATGAACATCCTTTATGGGTGGGAAATCTTATATGGCCGTTTCATAAGAAAATTTATTGATTTAATAAGTACCAACAGCATGCCATATTAAACCTATTGAATTGCAGAGCGGTAAAAGGTTTATTGTGTTGAATTTCTTTAATAGAAAACAGGTGTAACAGTATATCCTTTTTGCCTTAACAGGTTAATAACGCCATTGGTATTACCAAGATGGGCTGCGCCAACAGCAAAAAATGTGGGTGTCAATTTAGCCTGTGCAATAATTTCAGGTATCCATTTTTTATTGCGGTTATTCAGAAGCATATCCATAAAATCAGAGGGCGTACCTGTTTCATCCATCATTTTGCTTAAAGCATCCAGGTCTTTTTGTTTGTATAAATCAAGCATCTTATTAAAACTTTTTTTAACGCTGTCAATGTGCAGCACTGATTCTGCAAATTCCTCTGCCTGTGCTTTATAAGGAATTTTATCAAATATTTTTAACTGGTCTTCTACTTCTTCAAGCCCTTTAATCTCCATATTATTAGCTTTTGCCATTTGCATAAATTTTTGCTCCCAGGCCTGTGCCCCATCGCATCCAAGCAGTTTTGGATAAATGGCAGACTCAATTAACTGCGGCTTCATGTTTTGCATTAGGTTTAACGGAAGCCCTGATATATTTTGAAAGGCTGATACAACAGAATCATATTGCTTTGGCAGTAAAAGTTGTTTAAGCGTTGTGTCATTTTTCATAGTCATTTGCTGCATAGTCTTCATCAGTATGGATGGATCGTCCATATCCAGTTCAAGGTATAATTGTTTGGTTGAATAGAATTTTGCGCGCAGTTCCGTGCTTACCACAATATCACCCGGGCACATTAAATGAATCGTGCCATATAAATAAGAGGGCGCTGTAATGCCCGCCCCGGTTACTTGCCAGAGCAATGTTTTAGCTGAATCAGTTTGTGCCTGTATATTAAATGAAATAAGCGCTAATAAGATTGATATAAATGTTTTCAATTAATATTTTTTTAAAGTGGTTTAAATATTTACCTTTTATATAGATACTCAATAATTCAATATACGATAATCATTATTCAAAGTGTTTCCAATTGAGCATTGCGCATTGAATATTTTTTATCGTATAATTCTCAGAATTTGAAGTTTCACGAAAACCATTATTCTTCCAATTGGTTCTGCATTTTTCTTATCCTGTCTTCAAACTTTTCCGATGAAAGATTGTAACGGCTTAATCCATCTACAATAATAGGGAAGGAGAGCGGTGTGAAACGTTGTGGAAATTTTAAAATGATTTCATTTTGCTGAATGCGTTCCAGAGCCGTGCGTAAACGCATTTCTTCCATCTGCTGTTCAAACACTTCGTGATAAGCCTGTCTTAAAAGAATATTATCAGGATCATATTCACTGAACACTTTAAACAACAATGATGCAGAGGCCTGCAAATGTTTTGCTTTCTTTGGCTCGCCGGGATAGCCCGTAAAAATTAATCCACCAATAACAGCTATATCCCGAAATTTTCGTGAAGCCATTTCAACAGAGTTTACGCTGCGCTGAATATCGGCTATCAGATCATCTGTGGTAAACAACTCACGCATATTGCTATCATCCACAGGCACCGGCTGATCGCTTAATAATTCAAAGCCATAATCATTCATGGCTATGGAAAAAGTAATAGGCGTTATTTGACTAATTCGCCAGGCTAAAATAGAACTCATCGCTTCGTGAATCTGTCGGCCTTCAAAAGGATAAACCAATAAGTGAAAGCCATCTTTGCTTTCAATTTGTTCAATCAGCAATTCATCACTCTGTGGAATATGTGATAAATGTTGCTGCAGTTTAAACAACGGCAGTAATGCTTTCAGTTCAGGTGAATCTGGTTTTAATGCCTTGTTGAAAGTGCGGCGTAATATCATGCCGAGATTAGCTGTTAAACTCATGCGGCCGCCCATCCAGCTTGGAATGATCGATTTCTTTTTGGGCGATATTTTTACATGCGCCGTCATTTCTTTAATCATTACCAGTTCAAGATTACGGCCTGCAAATGTGAATGCGTCACCAGGTTCGAGGCGGCTTAAAAACCATTCTTCTATCATGCCGATATAACTGCCGTTCATCATGCGCACTTTCATCATAGCATCGCTTACAATCGTGCCTATCTGCATGCGGTGCCGCATGGCAATACGCCTGTTTCTGATGCGATAAAGGCCTTTCTCATCAATCTCTACTTTTTTATATTCATCATAATTTTCCAATGCCCTGCCGCCGCCGGTTATCTGCTGTAATATTGCATTCCACTCTTCAACAGCAATGTCCCGAAAACAATACGTGCCTTTTATCTCCTCAAAAATTTCTTCCTGCTTAAAACCTTCACCAATGGCAAGCGTGCATAAATATTGCATGAGCACATCAAAGCATAACAACATGGGCTGCCGGCTTTCAATTACCTGTTCATGAATAGCTGATTTTAATGCTGCTGCTTCTACCAGTTCAAGCGAATGTGTTGGCAGAAAATATACTTTACTTATATCGCCTGGTGCATGGCCGCTTCTTCCTGCACGCTGCAAAAAACGAGCAACACCTTTGGGCGAGCCGACCTGTATCACCGTATCAACCGGACGGAAATCAACACCCAGATCAAGGCTGGCCGTACATACAACCGCTTTTAATTTTTGCGCATGTAAAGCTTCTTCCACCCAAATTCTTAATTCATGCTCAATACTGCCGTGATGCAATGCCATAACACCCGCAAATTGTGGCGCAATCGTGAGCAAAGTTTGATACCATAATTCGCTCATGCTTCTTGTATTGATGAAGATGAGCGTGGTATTGCTTTGCTCAACAATAGGTACAACTTTCTCCGCCAGCTTAATACCAAGATGGCCTGCCCACGGGTATTTTTCAATTTCATCAGGGAGAACTGAAATTACTTCGATGCGTTTATCCATGCGGGCCTTAACTACAACCTCCCCTCCAACTCCATTCCTATAGAGGGGAGAGCTTAAGCTTGACAACAACACTTCACGCGCCTCATCAAGATTACCAATGGTTGCGCTGATGCCCCAAACAGAAGCTGTGAGCTGTGTGCTAGGA
>JAEWJV010000599.1 GCA_023386395.1 Bacteroidota bacterium | reverse complement strand
TGTAGAACGTGTGAGGAATAATATAGCAAGGGATTTGCACGACGAGATTGGTTCATCGCTAAGCAGCATTTCTATTTTTTCGAAACTGGTGCAGACAAAATGGAATGCCAAAGAGGAAAGCCCCGGTTTTTTGTTGAGGAAGATAAATGAAGATGCAAGCCGTGTAATGGACTCAATGAATGATATTGTATGGAGCATCAATACCAAAAATGATGAACTGGAGAATGTTTTCTATCGCATGCGCGAACATGCCGTGCAATTGCTGGAGGCTAAAGATTATACCGTTCATTTTTATTTTGATGATAAGCTAAATCATGTAAAGCTTAATATGCAGAACCGCCGGGATTTTTATCTTATTTATAAAGAGGCTTTGAACAATGTGGCCAAATATGCCTGCGGAAAGAATGTTTGGATAAACCTTTCACTGCATCACAATAAAATAATACTGAATATTAAAGATGATGGAAAAGGATTTGATACCACAGCCGTTAACAGCGGCAACGGTCTTTCGAATATGAAGAAAAGAGCGCAGGAAATGAGGGCGGAACTGCAGCTGATTTCTGAATTAAATAAAGGCACTGTATTGCAGCTTGCTTTTCAGAAGAAATGATTATAACTGATGTTATTTATTGAATGTTCAAAGCGTTCAATAACGGCCAGATGCTTTCTTAAGCTCAATACCATAATAACTATTTTAAGCTATTCACACAGCCGGTGCATGGCTTTACATTTGAGTGTATGATTACAATTATTGTTTATGATGATCATAAAAACCGGAGGCAAGGCCTGAAACTGCTGATCAATAATGAAGAAGACATGATTTGCATTGGCGATTATGAAAACTGTCTTCATCTTGAACAGGACCTGCTGAAAACGCACCCTGATGTTGTGCTAATGGATATTGATATGCCGGGCCTGAACGGGATTGAAGCCGTGAAAATAATTCGGGCAAAGTTTCCGCAAATACTCATTATTATGCAAACCGTATTTGATGACGACGGTAAAATATTTAACAGCATACTGGCGGGTGCCAACGGGTATATATTAAAGAAAACAGCGCCGGAAAAATTAATTGAAGGCATACGCGAGGTTATTAATGGCGGGGCGCCCATGACGGCCAGTGTTGCTAAACAGGTGCTTGCCATGTTTCGCCGGCAGCCTGAGAGTAAAGGTGATAAATTCGATTTGTCGGAAAGGGAAATTGAAATATTATCATTTCTCGTAAAAGGATACAGCCAGAAAATGATTGCAGCGGAATTGAATATTTCCAGGTTCACGGTAAATAACCATCTCCGGAAAATATATGAAAAACTGCATGTGCACAATGCCACAGAAGCTGTTGCCAGCGCTATCAATCAAAAAATTATCAGGCCTTAGCAACAATAATAAAAGCAATGCTTTTGTACATTGCTTTTATTGAATAAAGTGAGCTTTTATTTAGCCAGCAGCATTTGCTTCGATGCAATAAATTTCCCATCAACATACAAAGTATAATTATAGGCTCCTGATGCAAGTGTGCGGGCATCAATATGCACAACACCTTTTCCGTTGGTTGTTAAATTCAATTCTTTCAAAGCCTTGCCGTTCCTGTCTGTAACAATAATTTTTGCTGATGAAAACTGCTGAGGTAAATAATAATTGATGGAAGTTGAATTAGTAAATGGGTTGGGAACATTTTGATACAACGATGCTGCATTAGATAGTGTTACATAATCATTCTTGATTGAGTTTTCAATTCCGGCACTGCTTTGACTACGCTGTTGCTGTATTTGCGATACAAGATTTTTCAGTTCATTCATTTGTGCTTTCAGGCTGTCAATCTCCGCATCTTTATCATTGTTTGATTTGCTTAATTCCTGCACCGCTTTAATAAGCGGAACAACAAATTCACTGTACCGCAAACCATATACGCCATTATCAGTTTGCGGTTTATCTATGCCATCAAAATCATAATTTAATTTTTTTGCAACGGTTTCCACTTCCTGTGCTATAAGCCCTGTATGTATAATTCTGCTTCCTGCTGCTTCATCATCGGCTGTTATTTGTTTTAGGTGGATACGTGCCGTATCATTTATTTTTTGTCTATTCCTATTATAATAATTGTTTATAGAAGACATATCCAAAGTATAGGTTACCGGGCGCAAAGCATTAATAAATGCAAGGCCTTTCACATCTTCTTTTATATTCTTTTTATAACGGCCGTCGCTAAAGGTTGTCCAGCCTACCTGCCCACCAATGCTTGAGACGCTTGTATTGCCAATTCTAACTTTATTGCTGGCATCGGCTACCGCAAAAGCACCTATTGCAGTAGTATTTTCCAGGCTGGTGTCTGTTACATCTGCACCAACGCCCAATGCGGTGTTATTGTTTCCACTTTTATTAGTATAAAGTGAAAAAGCGCCATTGGCAGTATTCTGACTTCCTGTTGTGTTTGAGTAAAGGGTCACTATACCCGTTGCGGCGTTATTAGAACCGGTAGTGTTTAAAGCAAGTGCCTGGATGCCTATTGCAAGGTTTTGGCTGCCGGTGGTATTGTCAAACATGCATTGTCCGCCAAAAGCGGCATTATAAACGCCAGTACTATTTGAATATAATGCTTGTAACCCTGTTGCGGTATTCGATCCGCCCGTTGTGTTTGCATAAAGTGCCTTGTATCCTATGGCAGTATTGCTTCCGCCTGTATTGGAGCTGAGGGCATCTTGACCCAGGCTTACGCTTCCATTATTATTGTCCGCGCTTATAAGTGCAACACCTCCGGCATAAACCTTTCCGCTAATGTAGATGTTTTTCCATCCGGCTGTTGAAGAACCGAGGTCTGCACTATTGTCTGTTTTGGGCAATAAGCTTACATTAACTTTTGTGATGGCGTCCAGGTTAGACAGGCTTTTATTAGCAGCATTGCTGTTTGCACTTAACCATTTAACGGCGCCTGCACCGTTGGTGGTTAATACTTGTCCGTTTGTTCCATCAACTGATGGCAAGGTATAAGTGCCGATTTTTAAAGTGCCTTTGAATATTGCGTTGCCGGTGTTGGCATTTACATAAAAAACAGGTTTTGCATTACTGTCTCTGAATTCATACTGTGGCGCTGAAGAATTGAAAAATAAACCATACTTGGGATTAATGGCACAACGAAATACATATTTATTACTTCCTACCTGGTAAAAAGCATTGCTACTAAATGTCAGGACCCCCGCAGTGTCAATTCTCACATAATTAGTACCATTTCCTAAACGCCATATCCCGGTTTTCAGAAGTCTTCCCCGTTCGGTATTTTTTACTTTAAAAATCAGGTCTTTATTATCTTTTGTTCCCAGAAAGTTATTGGTAGTTAAACCACTATTGCCAGTAGTATTCCAGCTTTGGGCCGATGCATTCTGCACACAATATGCAAGCATCATGAAAAGAAAAATCTTTTTCATACAATAAATTTTATCAGAGCTTTTTATTTAATTATTGATCGGGTCGTTTTTGTATGCGGTTGTCATCTCCGCAATCATGTCTAATTCTTTCATAGATTCTTTTTAAATGTGTGATAGAATAATTTTAGTAAAAATATTATGCTGCCATGCGCAGATCAATAGCGTAAATACGTCATTTAATGTGCGTAAATAAAGTATACAGCCACTTTAAAACGAGTGCTATAATGAACAGCGGAATTGCTGCTGTATATTGAAGAAGGGCATTTATAAATAGAAAACAATGCTGTTACATATCTTATTATCTTTCCCAAAAATTAATTACTTATGGAAATACTTAACTATTGGTGGCTGGTTGTTTTGCTGTTCATTGTTTTCAGCGGGCTTGTAACCGTTAACCAGGCTACAATTGCAGTGATAACCATGTTTGGAAAATATCAACGCATTTTAAGGCCGGGTTTGAATTTTAAAATACCAATACTCGAACAGATATACCGCCGCATCAGCATTCAAAACCGTTCTGTGGAACTGGAATTTCAGGCCGTAACGCAGGACCAGGCAAATGTTTACTTTAAAAGCATGCTGCTCTATGCGGTAATGAATGCAGACGAAGAAACCGTAAAGAAAGTGGCGTTTAAATTTATCAGCGATAAAGATTTAATGCAGGCGCTGGTGCGCACGATTGAAGGAAATATCCGTTCCTATGTTGCCACAAAAAGACAAAGCGAGATACTGGGTTTAAGAAAAGATTTGGTAGAATCTGTAAAGTTTGAAGTGGACCATGTGCTGGAAGACTGGGGCTATCATTTGCTTGACCTGCAGATAAACGATATCACTTTCGATAAAGCCATTATGGAAAGTATGAGCAAGGTGGTTGCAAGCAATAACCTGAAAGCTGCGGCAGAAAATGAAGGCCAGGCTTTACTCATCACCAAAACAAAAGGCGCAGAAGCAGAAGGCAACGCCATAAAAATTGCCGCAGAAGCAGAACGCGAAGCAGCCCGTTTGCGTGGCCAGGGCGTTGCATTATTTCGTGAAGAAGTGGCGCGTGGTATGAGCCAGGCGGCCGAACAAATGAAACAGGCCAACCTTGATACGAATGTTATTTTATTCAGCATGTGGACAGAAGCCATCAAAAATTTTGCTGAATACGGTAAAGGCAATGTAATATTTCTCGATGGCAGCACAGAAGGTATGCAAAAAACAATGAACCAGTTAATGGCCATGCTAAAAATGGGGCCCGTGCCAGGCAATAACAATTTTGATCAATAAACTCCATAACAAATCTTTTTATACAGGTAGCATAGTTTTTGCTTATGCACGCCCCAAATGAATTGGGTAGATGCATTATTAATTGCGGTTATACTGCTGGCAATATGGGCTGGCCGGCAACGTGGTTTTTTAGCCGGCAGTCTTGGATTAGCCGGCTGGATAGCCAGCGTTTGTTTCGGGTTTGTGTTTTATCCTTTCCTCGCAAAACTTATTGAACGATATGTGCCATCGCTTGGCGTATGGAGCGCACCATTGTCACTCATAATTGCTATAAGCGTAACCAGGTTATTGTTATCATTTATTATTGATGCTATTTTAAGTGCAGCCAGTATGCGCATGCACCGCAGCGCAATTAATCATGCTGCAGGCATGATACCCGGTTTTATCAACGGGCTGATACTTGCATCTATACTTTCTGCATTACTATTTTCCCTGTCCATTTCCAAAAATGTGGCCGATGCGGCACGTAACAGCATTGTGGCCGATAATTTCGTGATGCCTGCAGAGTGGCTGAATGAAAAGTTATCTCCTGTATTTGACAAGGCCATTAACAGGAGCATGAATAAATTAACGGTGGAGCCGGAAAGTAATGAGATTGTAAAGCTGCCGTTTAAAACCTCTGATTTTATAGAACGTTCTGACCTCGAAGCAAAAATGCTGGATATGGTAAATAATGAAAGGCACAAGGCAGGTTTGCCTTCATTAGTTGCAGACAATGCATTAAGAAAAGTAGCGCTGGCACATTCTGCGGATATGTTTAAGCGTGGTTATTTTGCGCATCTTACACCCGAAGGCGCTAATCCTTTTGACCGTATGCGTGAAGCCAATGTTCATTTTACACTGGCCGGCGAAAACCTTGCCCTTGCCCAAACACTTTCTCTCGCACATGAAGGATTAATGAATTCAAAAGGGCATCGCGAAAATATATTAAGACCAGGTTTTGGCAGAATCGGTATCGGTATTCTTGATGGTGGCCGTTACGGTATTATGGTTTCGCAGGAATTCAGGAATTAAAGGCATTTATTTCTGGCTGATCCATTAACTTGTTTCACCACTCAAAAATGCAGTTTTTTTAATTTGCACCTGTTGTGCGATTCAAAAAGGAATTCCATGAATGTGAAATTAATATTGTTAAGGCACGGCCAGTCGCTGTATAACCTTGAAAACAGGTTTACCGGCCAGCTTGATATTGACCTGACAGCAACCGGCGGCCATGAAGCGGAAGGCGCAGCCAAACAATTAAAGGCAGAAAAGATTGATATCGCCTTTACATCTATGCTCAAAAGGGCGCAGCAAACTTTGCAAATTGTGCTGGATAGTTGCGGGCTTCAAAATATACCCGTAATAAAAGATGCGGCTTTAAATGAAAGAAGTTATGGCGAACTGGAAGGTTTAAATAAGGCCGAAACAGCCATTAAATATGGAGCCGGGCAGGTGCACACCTGGCGCCGTTCATTTGATGTGGCGCCGCCTGGCGGGGAAAGTTTGAAGGATACATACGAACGTGTTGTACCTTATTTTAAGAAAGCTATTTTGCCTGAGTTGCTTAAAGGGAAAAATGTGTTGGTTGTAGCACATGGCAACAGTTTACGAAGCCTTATCATGTTTATTGAAAACCTTACCCCTGAACAAATCGTGTCGAGGGAATTAGCAACATGCGTTCCGGTAAAGTATGATTTCAATGATGAAAAGCTGAAAGCATTGGAAGAAAGGTAAAATCTTTATAAATAGTCAAATCAAATGCTCTATAATGTTCCTTTCAATTAAAAAGTTGGGATGAATATAAAAAGCTGCTATCTCACTTGCCCGTTACCCCTCACCACCCATTTTTCGCTTACCAGTTTTTCCAGGGCAAACGGTCCGCGGGCATGCAGTTTTTGCGTTGATATGCCTATTTCAGCACCAAGGCCAAACTCTTCCCCATCTGTAAACCTTGTGGAAGCATTAGCATAAACGGCGGCAGCATCCACCTCGCGCAAAAAGCGCTCACAGCTTTTTTTGTTTTTTGATACGATAGCTTCAGAATGTTTGGTGGAATGTTGGGCAATATGCGTTAATGCTTCGTCTATATTTTTTACCACTTTTACAGCACACTTCAGGCTTAAAAATTCACGGTCGAAATCTCCGGGTTTCGCATGTTGCAGGTACTGGTAACCTTTCAGCATTGTATAGGATTTTGTATCAGCAAAAATTTCAACAGGATATTTTCCAAATAAAGGCTGTAGTTTATCTAAAAATGGTTTTGCAATTTTTTCATCCACCACAATGGTGTCTAATGAATTGCAAACAGCGGGCCTTGTAGTTTTGGCATTCACCACAATATTCACTGCATTATCTATATCTGCATTTTCTTCAACATACACATGGCAAACGCCGGCGCCGGTTTCAATTACCGGTACCAAACTGTTTTTACGCACAAACTGTATCAGGCTATCGGAACCACGGGGAATAATTACATCCACATATTTTGTTGCCGTAAATAATTCCTGCACCACTTCCCTTTCGCTTGGTAAAAGCGTTATACAATCCGCATCAATTTTATTGGCTTTCAAAACATCTTTAATAATTTTTATAGATGCTTTATTGGTCGCTTCCGCTTCTTTGCTTCCCTTCAATAAACAGGCATTCTGACTGCGTAAACACAAGCTGGCAATATCAAACGTAACATTGGGCCTTGATTAATATACGGCACCCACAACACCCAGCGGCACACTTATCTTTTCCAGTTCAAGGCCGTTAGACAATGTGCGTTTATCCAATATTTTATTAGAGGGGTTAGGCAGCTTGCTTATTTTTCTTATGCTGCCGGCAATGCCTTTAATGCGTTTTTCATTCAGCATTAAACGGTCAACACGCGGATCGTTTACATCCTGTTTAGCTACATCTTTTTTATTGGCTTTTAAAATATGGGCTGTATTTGTTTCCAGCGCATCAGCCAGCATGGTCAATGTCTTTTTTATCTGCGCATCAGTACAATTGCGGAGACGAACAGCAGCTTTATGTGTCTTTATTATGAGTGGTTGTATTGATTGCATATTGAGCCTCTCCTGGTCCTTTCCAAAGGAAAAGACTTTTTGCCCCTAAAATATTAAAGAATAATAAACGGAGATCGCTTATTCTCATTTAGTTTAGGAAGTATGGGGTGAGTTTTAAAATATTACAATATCATCGGCATGCGCCGCCACTATATTTTTTTGTGCTATTTGTGAGCGCATTTCTTTTGCATTCAATTTTACTTTGGCAACGCCTATTATTTCCTGTGCATCATTCATTAACTGCACTACTTCACCCGTAGTAAAATTACCTTCCACCTGTTTAATGCCAACGGTAAGCAGGCTTTTCCTGTTGTTCAGAGCCTTTGCAGCACCGTCGTCGAGTACAATATTCCCCAGCGTAATTGAACCGCTGGCAAGCCATTTTTGCCGGGCTTTAAAATTTGATTTCTGCGGAATGAAGGTGGTGCCATTTAAACCCTGCAGCGCCGATGAAAAAAAGTCCGGCTTCTTTAATCCGCAAATAATCACTTTTATCCCAAGTGATGTGGCAAGCCTGGTAAACGTAAGCTTTGATAACATACCACCCAGGCCAAGGATGCTTTTATCGTTTTGCACATAGCCTTGTATATTCTTGTCTATTTTTTCAATAACAGGGATTATATTTTTTTCGTTATCCAAAAATCCTCCAACAGAAGTGCAAACAATAAGCGTTGCCGCATCAAAGCCAACAGCAATTAATGTGGCAAGCTCATCATTATCGGAAAATTTTAATTCAATATTGCTTACAAGATCGTTTTCATTTACTACCGGAAGAATATTATTGTTCCAGAAAGCAGCGAACGTTTCTTTAAGCTGGAGAAACTGCAGGCGGTTCGAAAAATGATGTCTTTCGCACAAAGCCTGCGCCACCGAAATGCCATGCTTTGAAAAATATTTATGGTATAGCTGTATAAGTATGGGATTACCCACAGCCGCTGCAGCTTTACGTTCGGTTATGCTGCCTTTATAATTTTGAATGGATGATTTGCCACTGCCTACCGCGCCGCTAGACACCAACACTATGCGCCAGTTGGCAGACAGCGCAGCAATTTCATCTGCGATCTTTTGTATAATGGTTTTATTAATAGAGCCGTCAGCTTTGCTGATAGTTGCAGAGCCAAGTTTTATAACCAGCACAGGTTTTTGCATGAATGGAACAGTTTAATAACGGTTGCTTTATTACAACGGCCTGCAAAACTATAAGGAGAATTAATTTCCTGCGTGTTAAACTAAAATTGTATAAATAAAAAAGTCCCATACTTGTATGGGACTTTTTATATGCGGAAGAAACAATGACGTTAACAAATACGTAATAACTCATTCAAACGTTTATCTACATCTTTTAAAGTGATATAAATAGTTTTCACCTCATTTAATTTCTCGCCATTGGTAATAGCATTATTATAAATGGCGGTAAGCTCCTCCTTTTGTTTTTGGAGCTGGTCAACAATAATTGACAAACCGGATTTTGTAGCTGTTATTACGTTCATAGCACAAGGTTTTAAATTTTAGAAAATCAAACCAAATTTTATACCTAAAAAAGGTGATAAACAGAAATTTAAATTTATATAACTAACTCATTACCTGTTGTGTATAAGGTACATAGTCTATGTATTGCTGCTTTATATCAAGCCTTCGTTCAACAATATTTTTTTTCTATACGTAATATATTCCGACTCTGCTTATTATTTAAATAGGCATGAGCATCCCTCGTGCAGGAATGATTTTTTAATTTATAAAAACTGTGTTTTTTTAAAAATAAGATAAGTCCTGTGCACACTTAGCAACCCGTAATGACTTAAATATGTTTTAAATATGTTTTGGGTATTTCTTTGGATAATGTTTCCTCCGGTATTATAAAATGAGGCGCATAGTTAATATATTAACCTTCCTCTTTCTTAATTGTGGAAGCAAGCAGGAAAATGGCCGCACCGAAAAGGGCGATGATGCCAAACGACCATCTTAAACCAATTGCCTGTGCTATAAAACCTACGCCGGGAGGAACAGCTAAAAAACCAAAATAGCTAACTGTGGATACAGAAGCAATAGCC
>JAEWJV010000576.1 GCA_023386395.1 Bacteroidota bacterium | reverse complement strand
ACATGTAAATTAGCCAATAGACCAATTTTAATGCTTACGGGAAATGCCGGAACAGGCAAGTCGCATCTTTTAGCTGATATTGTTGGTCGCAGAAAAAATAGAAACCAAAACAGCTTGCTATTGTTGGGTGAAAACTTTACCAATTCAGACATGCCATGGACTCAAATTTTGCAAAATCAACTTAGAAAAAATCAGCTCGATGAGTTTATTTTTCTTGGCGCATTAAATGCAAAAGCGGAAAGTGAAAGATCACGAATAGTTATTTTTATTGACGCTATTAATGAAGGCAATGGCCGTAAAATTTGGCCCAAAAGATTAAAATCATTTATTAATTCTTTTGAAAAATATCCCTGGCTTGCGTTAGTAATTAGCGTACGAACATCATTTGAAGAATTAATTGCTCCAAAAAAAGAAATAGGTGAGGATATAATTAGCAGAGTTTCTCACAGGGGATTTGAGGGTGTTGAATATGCTGCTACTAAACGTTTTTTTGACTATTATAGAATTATACAACCAAGTTCTCCATTACTAAACCCGGAATTTCAAAATCCTTTATTTTTAAAATTGTTTTGTAAATCAATCTCTGACCGTGGGTTACATGAAATACCCCCGGGTTTTGAAGGTATTACGGCTATAGTGGACTCTTTTCTTGAGAGTATAAATTTAAAGCTTGCACGACCTGAAGAATTAGATTATGATGATAAACTGCCATTAGTAAAAATGTTAGTGGAAGAGTTGCTGTTAAAAATGGTGGAGAAGGGTAAAGATCACGTGAAATATATAGAGGCAGATAAAATTGCAAACAGCGTATTCCGGGAAGCGTGCAACAATTCTGAACCTTTTCTGAAAAGGCTTATTTCTGAGGGCGTATTGAATGATGACTTATTTTGGGATGACAGCGGAACGCATTATGATGTTGTTTATTTCGCTTATCAACGCTTCCAGGATCATTTAACCGTTTCGTTGTTATTGGATAAGTATCTGGATAAAAAGCAGCCTGAACTTTCGTTTAAAAAAGGCAAACTTCACGATTTAATTAAAGATGATTATGCAACTCATGTAAATCAAAACCTGGTTGACGCGTTAGCTATCCAGGTTCCGGAAAGAACAGGCAAGGAATTGTTTGAAGTTGCTCCGCATACTAAATTGTATTATTCGGTAGCCGAAGCTTTTGTACAATCCCTTACATGGAGAAAGCACGATACAATTGGAAACAGTGCAAAAGATTACGTAAATGAGGTTATAGTTCATGACGACAGCCTCAATGACTACTTTATTGGAGTTTGCATTTTGTCATCCATGAAACCAGGTTTTTATTTTAACGCGGAAAGACTTCATATTTATTTAAGTAATTTTTCATTATCCGAACGAGATGCTCAATGGACAGTTTGGTTGCAAGATAAATATGATGATGATAAATCAAATTCTAATTCCGTCAAAAGACTTATTGATTTCGCGTGGAATATTGAAACCGAGCAAGCACAAATTAATGATGAGTCATTATTACTTGGTTGTATAACATTAGGTTGGTTTTTAACTAGCGCCAACCGTTATCTGAGAGATGCTGCAACTAAAGGCCTGGTATGTCTGCTGCAACACCGAATTCATTTGATCCAGCCTTTATTGAAAAAGTTTGAAAATGTTAATGACTTTTATGTGATCGAACGTTTATATGCCGCTGCCTATGGTTCAGTTTTAAGAGCAAAAAAAACGGATGCATTGATTACACTAACTGAATACATTTATCGCACAATGTTTAACCACAAAGAAGTTGTCCCGCATATATTGTTACGTGATTATGCAAGGGGCATTATTGAATATACGATTTATTTGAAGTATAAGCCGAAGATTGATATTAAAAAAGTCAGACCGCCTTATAAAAGTAAAAAGCTGCCCACAAGACTTCCTTCAATTAATACAATTGATAAAAAACACAAACCCAAAAAAGATTCAGGTAATTATGGAAAGAATAACTGGGGTTCGACTGCAATACTTGATTCAATGACAACAGAGTATGGAAGAGGAACAGCCAGATATGGTGATTTTGGTAGGTACACTTTTCAAAGAGCTTTTTCAGATTGGAATATAAATTATGACCGATTAAGCAATCATGCAGTTGATTTAATTTTTAAGTTAGGATATGATCCGGCATTATTCAGTGAGTTTGACTCAAGACAAGGTTCAGGTAGAAGTTCAGGCCACAAAGAGAGAATAGGGAAAAAATATCAATGGATTGTATTTTATCAGTTATTAGCTCGTGTGTCTGATTATTTCAAACTTATAGATGAATCAAGCTTGGGAAGACGGAAAAAAACAATTGCGTATGATGGGCCATGGTATCCCTACATAAGAGATATTGACCCAACTACTTTAATAAAAGAAACCTATGCAGAAAGGTATGTTGATGAGTATTCCGCTCAATGGTGGTTTCATTATAAATATGCTCCCTGGAATATGCAGCATACAGACTGGATATCAAATAGAGCTGATTTGCCCTTACCTGAAAATATATTGGAAGTTTGTGATGAAAATGGTGAACAATGGCTATGGCTTGAAATCCATCCTGAATGGGGGGAGAAAGAACCTTTGGGAGAAGACAGATGGGACAGCAAAAGAAAACGTCTTTGGTATCAAATGCGCAGCTATTTGGTGCAAAAAGACGATATATTGAAACTTAAAAGATTTCTTCAGCGCAACTTTCATCGTGGAGAATTGCCTGAAGCCAGGAGCATGTACACTATTTTTGATAAAGAATATTATTGGTCGCCGGCTTTTAATTTTTTTAATAAAATCAACTATAGAGGTGGAAGTTGGGTTGAATTAACAGATAAATCAAACAAAGTAATTGCAAAGGTTCATCGAACAGCGGAATACTACAATTGGGAAGAAGAATACGATTGCTCAAAAAAATCAGCTATACAATATTATAAACCTGTGCAGCTTTTACAGCAAGCATTAAATCTCACTTTTTCAAAACAAGAGGGTGAATTGATAAATGATGCAGGCAAATTAATATGTTTTGACCCATCTGTAAATAATAGAGGTATTTCCGGATTACTTATTAGAAAAAAGGAGTTATTGGCTTGGTTGGAAAAAGAAAATTTAGTTTTAGTATGGAGCGTTGTAGGGGAAAAGCAGTTTTTGGGAAATTATAGAATTGTTTCGGGTGAACGAAGCAGACTAAATGTGTCTGGGTTTTATATTTTAAATGATGTTAAAATAAATGGACAACTATATTTCAAAGAAGAATGATTTATAAATCCATATTAAAAACGGTGCTCGCTCTCCGCATTAAAACCTAATTTTACGCATAAAATATTCTTTTCTCTAACAGTTTTATTCTTATTTAAACATGGCAACCAGTACGCTTAAAATACTAAGGGAAGTAAACGATTACACGCAAGATTTTGTAGGTGAAGAAATATTAGGTATAAGCCAGGCCACGTATGCAAGGCTGGAAGCTAACCCGGCAAGAATAACTGCAGAACAAGCGCAAAAATTATCCGACCTATATAAAGTAAGTATTGCCAACTTGCTTTCAGAAGCCACACCTATTGTTACATTTCAATCAAAATCCATTTCAGAAAATAGCAATAATGGCAATATAGGTTTTGTTCAAAGTCAAACAAATCAGTTTGATGAAACCACTATGAAAGTTTTGAAAGAGCAGAATGAATTATTAATTAAGCAAAACACAGAATTAATGGAATTGGTAAAAGCATTGGGTGGCAAATTGGCTCATTCATAAAGTGAGCATAGTTACTTGATCTTTTGTTGGAGCCTTTTAATTTCTTGCTTAAGTTCCCTTATTTCTTCATTTTTGGTAAGCACAATTTCTTCCATGCCTCGATCATTGTATTGGTGATTCACATAACCACTACTGCCTCCTTGGCCACCGATAAAAGTGCAATTATGGTATAAAACACTTGCACGCAAATGATGAGTTACGCCAATTTCACCAAGCATAAACAATTCAATTGGTGCTTGATAAAAATCCGACAGCTTTTTTGCATGAATTGCGTTGATTTTTAGTTTCCCTTCTTCTAGTTCTTTGTATGATTCAGTGGAAAGATTAAGTTCTTTTGCAATCATTTCAAGAGAAAGTTTTTTATATTGACGATAGCAGGAAAGGATAGAAAGATGATTCATTTTCTTTTAGATGTCTTTTTCTTTTTAGCTAACGCTTCCCTTTCTTTTTTTCTTTTCTCTTTATATATCTCGACAGGCGCCGGTCCTTTTCGATCCGACCAAATTGTTGGCTCTATAAGATCTTTTATATTTATTCCAAAAAATTCTGCTATTAATCTTAGTTGATATAACGATGGCTGAACTAAGTTCCTGCACCATCTAGAAACAGAGTTTCTATTAACATTAAGTTCTTCTGCCAATTCTATTTGATCTATACCAAACTCAATTAGGATATGTTGAAGGCGGTTATACTTTATTTCCGGATTTTCTTTACCCATTAGATAAAGATATATACAGGCAATTTGTTGATTTTCAATATATTATATACTTTGAAAGTATCATTATATCATTTTAAATGTTCATAATAATATTATAAGTGATATTTTTGTTATCTTTAAATTGCTACATAAAAGTTTATTTATCTCTATCCCGAGCAGATTAGTATGCTTTATAAGTCTAACAGTGGATTCAATTCAACCAAAATACTTTCCTTCAAAACAAGTTTTGAAGCATACTATCCATCTTTATGTCTTTTCGCAAACCGCATTATTAACAATGAAGAGGCCGCCGCAGATATAACCGAAGATGTATTCATTAAACTATGGGAGAAACAATCCAATTTCAGTAACTACAAAAACATAAAAGCCGTATTATACATTGCCGTAAAAAATGCCTGCCTTAACTATATTCAGCAACAAAAGCGCAACACCGCCAAACAACATGCTTTCGCTTACTTCACCCAACACGAAAGCGAAGATTTCATCCTCAACGAAATAGTGCGGTCAGAGGTGCTGCGGGAGGTATATGCAGCCTTACAGCAACTGCCACCGGAGCAACGGCGTGTTATGCACCTGCTTTTTAAAGAAGGCTTAGACAGCAAACAGGTTGCAGCGGAGTTAAACATTTCCATCCACACCGTAAAAAAGCATAAGCTTAATGGCATTAAGGCGCTTAAGAAGAAACTGGGCGTTTCGGGGTTAGTGGTTATAGCAGTGCTGGCGCATTTATGATATCATTTACAAACAATATTTCTCTTCTGTTCTTTTTCTCTTGAAAGAAAAAGAACCAAAAAGTTCAAGCACGGATGATATTTCGACACATCCGTGCACGTGCCTTGATTAAGCTTTGTAGTACTGATTTTTCGGCTGCTGAGCCTTGATGATTAGTAGGAGTTGTGAATGACTATTAGCATACTGGATACCTAATTGTCAATATATTTAAAAATTAATTTTCAATTGATTTTCTTTCCTATCAAATTTCTCTGCTTGTTTAAATGTTGAAACAATATTTGGTAAGCGTGGCATCATACCTCTGTTCAATATATCTTCTATTGTCAGAATTTGTATTTTGTCAAGTTGTGTTTTCATTCCAGCAATGGATATTGTACCAACAGCCTTTGCCTCCCGCCGCATTTCTTTTGACACAGTATCGTCAAAGCAAACGAAAATTCCTGCTGACGCATTTTGCTTATTAATTACCTGGATAAACTCCCGCATATTTTTTACATTCACATTCCCACTTTTTGTTTCAATCAATGCAAACTCTTTTCCTTTATCTGTTTGATAGGTCAGATATCCATCATAACCACCATCACCCACTTTTTTAGGATTTACAACGCCATGAAGTAGTACTTCAATCGCCCATTCCTGAAAGCCGAAGCGACCATCTTTTGTTTCACTTGCGAGCATCTTAGCACTTGCTACATCTTTAGGAAATCCATTTAGTTTAATTGTGGAAGAAATATTTTTACCATAGGTTTTTTCAAGACGGTATAATATCAATTTTACTGCTAAATGAGAAATATCGGCACCCAGCCATTTCCGGTTTAATTTTTGGGCAGCAGCAATGGTTGTTCCGCAACCACAAAAGAAATCGGCCACCACATCTCCTTCATTAGAGGAGGCTTTTATAATGCGCTCTAATAAAGCTTCTGGTTTTTGAGTTGGATATCCAAGCTTCTCTCTATTCCAGCTGCGCAAAGGTTCTATATCATATACAATATCATCTACGGGCATCCCTGGCGCTTCATCTAAATATCTCTTTCTTCTAGGTATCCCATTTTTTGTATAATAGATTTTCCCCTCTTTATCAAGCTTTTTCATTGTATCAATTGGCGCCCTCCAAAGGCCCCGCACTCCTTTCCAGTCGTATTCATATCCGCCGCCAGATAAACCTTTTGCACTCAAATCACCAGACATCCATCTTCTGCCATCAGCATCTTTATTACGATAGTAACTTTCAATGTATTCTTCATCGTAAGGCTGGAATTGTTTATTCCAAATAAATTTGTTTGTTTTTGTATAGAAGTGAATTATATCATGGGTATTGCCATAAGTACCTGAATCATTGTGAGCATTTGTTCTTTTCCAAACAATTTCATTTCTATAATTGCTACATCCAAAAATCATATCGCAAATCAGTTTTAAATAATGGCTCATAGTCGGATCGCAATGCAAATAAAAACTGCCAGTTTCTTTTAATAGTTTATGCATATAATAAATGCGCAATGCCATAATAGTTAAATAAGCGACTGCGCCATCGCTTATACTTTTATTTTTGTCTAAGACGTATAAAAAATCGTATACCTCTTTATTAAGGTCTGCAAGATTTTGAAGCTCTACTATATAAAATACATTGCTCCAGGTATCCGCAAAAGCTTGTTTTTGTGCATTTGCATCCTTCATATCAATACTCTCAAAGAGAACATTATAATTGCGCTTACTGTTAAACGGTGGATCTATATAGATGAGGTCAATAAAAGGTTCCTGGTGAGTTAATACCTTCAATACTTCTAAGCAGTCACCAAAATAAAGTTGATTTAAAATTGGAATAACATTTTCATTTTGGGATGCCTGTTTAAATTTTGGAATAGCAACAATGCTTTTTTGTTTTGGCAGGAATGGTTCTTCCTTTTTTTGTTTTCTCATGGCAGTAGTTTAAGATGCAATAGTATGTTATTAACATTTTATCCACAAGTTAAGAAAGTTTGTAATTATAAATTCTTTTGTCTTTAAATGTCATTGAGGGGCCTATTTTATAGACAATAATATTTATCGTTCTCTATTAAACTTCATATCATTATTGATATTATCTAAATTTGGATTATATTTGGTCTAAATATAAACTAATGGATCAGGTAAAAGAAAAAAGGCAAAACAGGAAGACGGTTCAAGCGCTTTCAGACGGCGCCTTCAGAGCAAGGGCTGCAAATGGGCAGTGGGCAGTAAGCGATGAAGTGACTGGTCGAGACAGAAATAGGCAATTTGTTAAGGGCATCAGGGCAAGCAGTTCGTGGGCCGAAAAAGCATACGCTAAACCCGTTTCCGAAAAAATCTCGATTATCAAGAAAGGAATTTCAAAAAAAGAGCTTGAAACGGTTAAAGAAGAATCAGACCTGGATTATGATACTTTAAGTAATATTCTTTCTGTATCAAAAGCAAAACTGCATGGCAAAAAAGGAACGGAAAAGTTTGATCAGAATACCAGCGAACGTATTATGCTGCTGGCTGATGTAATTGCTTATGGCCAACATGTGTTTGAAGATAAAGAAGCCTTCAACGAATGGCTTAAAACAACCAGTATGGCGCTTGGTAATAAAACACCTTTAGCGCTAATGGATACCATATATGGCATTGAGGAAGTAAAGAAAGAAATTGGCAGAATTGAATATGGTGTTTTTTAAACTTTACTTCTTATGCAACTGTACAGGATAGGGGCTACTCAATATGCAAAAGATATAACAGGAGAGGGGGCAAGATTGAATGGCGGCAGGTGGAACCATGCAGGTATTCCCTGCATTTATGCAGGAGAATCAAGAGCGATTGTTTTGCTGGAATACTCGGCACACGTGCCGGTGCTTAACATTAAAAGAGCGCTGTCTTTTACCACCTTTACTGTTCCGGATGATGCTATCATGGAATTAAAAACGCCTGACCTGCCGGGCAACTGGAAAGACTTCCCTCACCCAAAAAAGACGAGGGATTTAGGCAGTAAATTATTAAGCAATAATACCAGCCTTATAATAAAAATTCCTTCTGTAATTATACCGCAGGAATATATTTACCTGATCAATCCAAAGCATCCTGATATTAAAAAAGTTAAGGTGGCTGCTGTTATAGATTACGCCTATGACCTGCGGATAAAAAGTTAGACAATCTTTGAACCCTTTTAAATCTATCTGTTTGTGAAATATTACTGTATGCTATGCCTGTTGTTTTAAATACGCTTGTTGTATTCTATCAATATTTACCTGTAACCTTTGTATTTCCTACACCACATTATTGGGTTCTAATTGTAGATAAGTAGTAATTATTTATTTAATTTTATCTCACTAAAAACATTGTAAAATGATCAACCCAAAAGAACTCATGATCGGTAATCTCATCGATACTATTGATGGCCTGCATACAGAAATAACTTCGCTTACAAAAGATGAAATGATTGAGGGAACACCTACAAAATTAAACGTGATGTACCTGGCGGGTTGTGGTTTCAATGAAAAGCCTGGCAGCAGGAAGATTTGGGTACATGCAGCAACCGGTCTTGAACTGAAAGCAATAGATTCAATCACCTTTGTGCAGGTTTGCGGAAGGAAAGAAATTGGTATTCCTCTGCGACATCTTCATCAACTGCAAAACCGGCTTTATTGCGTAGCAGGGTATGACCTGGTAGAGGCATCAAAAAAAAGAAAAAAGAGCGCTGATGTTGCAGGTAACTAATAAATTCACACAAGCATAAAAATGATTAAAACCGGAGGGACAATAATGGCTGCTGAAAGATAGAAAAACTTGTAGCTGATATCAAAACCTATGTGATAAAACGAGGTCCCGGTTGATAAAATAGACGATCAGTACAATCAAAATGAAGAAAATGATTGGTTTAAAAAAATATTTATGAAATGACCTTTCTTCGGTAAGTCCGTTTTTAAAAAGATTACACATTATGTGTATATTTAAGAAAAATCTTTAAATTTATACTTTAAGGGTTTAGGGTTGAAAACGAGCTTTCGTATCCACGAAGGCTCTTTTGTTTTCCGATGCACGCTACAACAAATATTATTTCATGAAGCCACTCTCGTTTTTGATTTTCTTTTTTCTTTCAATGCATGCTTTTGGCCAGACCGGCTTTTACTCCAAAAAAGAAGTTTATCTCTATGACAGTCTCGTAAAAAAGTTTCAGTTAGAAAGTTCAACCGCCGTTAAATTGAAGATAGATATAAATGTAGAAAAGCAGGTTATAAGCTTTGACGGAAATGTATTTGCCACAATTGAAAGTGATAAAGATTCAACCAGCGGCTATCCTGACTGGTATTGTACAGATTTTGAAAATAAAAAATGCTATGTTCAGTTGATACCGCAAAAAAACGGCGGTAGCATAGTTGCAGTATTATATTTTGATGGCTATTTAATAGAATATTATTCAGATGTGAGACTCTGAAATATAGCACATCTTTTTTCCGTTTTTATTTTCCATCATCCCTTTGTTTATCACACTGCACTTGTTCATGAGAACGGTTTTATTGCCATTAATTAAAAAACTTCATTTTACGGTATCCGTTTTTTCAATTTCATTGTCTCTATAATATACACTGCATTTTTTTCAGGAAGGGAAGAAGGAACTTATTAAAGTAATCACATGGCTGCATCAAAAAGGCCTGTAAATTTTTACATCACCTCGCTTATTGTAAAACAGCTTAAAGGCGGGCTTACAAATGCGGAACAACAGGATTTAAACAAATGGCTGGCAGCTTCTAAACAGAACAGGGATTTATTCAGCGAATTAACCAATGTTGATGAACTGGAAAGCCAGGTACGGCAACTGGGTAATGTGGATACTGGAGCAGCATGGCAGCGGGTAGAACAGAAAATTTCGGCAGCCTCCGGACCGTATATCCGCAACCGGTTGAGATTATGGTGGCAGGTTGCAGCAGCCATATTTATACTGGCGATTGGCGGGGCTATTTTTTGGCACTTTGGTAGCGACAAGCAAAATACCGGGCCGGTGCTTGCAAGTAAGTATGGTAATGATGTATTACCGGGTACACATAAGGCAAGATTGGTTTTAAGCAATGGCAATACGGTTGTCTTAAACAATGGCACCGACAGCGTGTTTGACGACAAAGGCCTTGCAATACACATAGCCGGTGGCAAAGTGGTTTATGAGCAGGCAGCCACAAAAATAACCGCAGTTTATAACACACTTTATATACCCAAAGGGGGTGAATATATGATGATGTTGAGTGACGGTACTAAAGTGTGGCTGAATGCGGCTTCTGCCTTGCGTTACCCGCTGCAGTTTGATGGTAATGAACGCCGGGTGGAATTACTGGAAGGTGAAGCTTACTTTGAAGTGGCAAAAAATGAACATAAGCCGTTCAGGGTGATTATGAACGATGTGGAGATCCAGGACATCGGAACGGCTTTTAACGTGAATGGTTATAACAGTTCAAACGGATTGGTAAAAGCCACTTTGACGGAAGGTGTTATAAAGGTTGTGGCTTCGCAAAAATCGATAGTGCTGCAACCGGGAGAACAGGTAAAGGCAAATGATAAAGTAATGCAGCTAATCAGAGTGGATACATCACTTGCTGTTGCCTGGAAAAACGGGTTGTTTATGTATGAACACACACCATTGGAAGATGTTATGGAACAGGTTGCACGGTGGTATGATGTGTACCTTGTATATGATAATGCTTTTACCGAAAAGAAATTTTTTACAGGAGAGATAAAGAGATCGCTGCCACTTAGCAAAATACTGGAAATGATGGAGCTTACCGGCATAGCCAACTTTACCATTGAAAACAATACGGTCACGGTTAAACCCTATAATAATTGACATATAAGCGCATGATTCTCTAACCAAAATACATGATTTAATGAACAAACGAACACTGCCTGGGGGCAGGGTAGGGGCTGCTCTTTGCCCTGCCGGAAGATTCCTTCTTATAGCATTGCTGATGGCTTCATTTGCAGGCGTACAGGCCCAGGCCAGCCAATCATTACGCGCTGACTCCGTAACAATGAACCTTACTAATGCTTCATTGAAAAACGCTTTTACACAGATAAAAAAGCAAACTTCCTACAGGTTTATTTACGATAATGCGTTGCTGGAAAAAGCAAGGCCTGTTACGGTCAATTCCCACAAGGAGCCTTTGGATAAAATATTAAATATGCTGTTTGAAAACCAGCCCTTTAACTATCAGGTGATGGATGCTACCATTATCATCACGCCGAGGGAAGCGCAACAAACCACTAATGCAGAACGGCAAATGAATACAGGTGATACAATAATTACGGGAATGGTGGTTGCAGATTCTTCCCTGTTGCCTCTTGTAAACGCAACGATAAATATTAAAGGCACATCGACAGTCACAACTACAAACGAATCCGGTATGTTCAGCCTCGCCATACCTGTTGCAGAAGGTGTGGGGATTATAATAAACTATGTTGGATATATACCTCAGACAATAACCATCACCAAAAACACGCAGTTTCCTTTAACGATAAAGCTTAAGGAAAAGCCGCATGCGTTAAACGAAGTAACGATAGTGAGTACCGGTTATCAGGATATTCCAAGAGAAAGAATTGTTGGCGCTGTTTCAACGGTAGATAATAAAACGTTTAACCAGCAAACAGGTACCAATGTTTTGCAGCGGTTAAATAATGTAACAAGTGGCCTGTTGTTTAACATAAACAAGCAGGATGCACAAGGCAATTCAAATATGATTTCGGTAAGAGGACTGAGTACCATCAATGGCCCGGTGGCGCCTTTAATAGTACTGGATGATTTTATTTATGAAGGTGACATCAATAACATTAATCCAAACGATGTTGAGCATGTTACTATATTGAAAGATGCAGCAGCAACATCTATATGGGGTGCAAGGGCAGGCAACGGCGTGATTGTGATTACAACAAAGAAAGGCAGCTTTAATAAAAAGCTGTCTGTTGATTTTAATACAGATGTAATACTGACACAGAAACCTGATTTGTATTACCTGTCCCAGATTTCATCAGCTGACTATATTGATGTTGAACAATACATCTTTGATAAGGGCTATTTTGATAATGATATCAGCAATACTTACCTGCGGCCTGCACTAACACCCGCGGTTGAAATTTTCTTAAAAAGAAAAGAAGGGTTATTATCTGCATCTGATTCTGCTACGCAAATTGATGCGTTGAAAAAGATCGATAGCCGTGATCAGTACAATAAATATTTTTATCAAACAGCCTTTACTCAGCAGTACAGCCTGCAGCTCAGCGGTGGTGGCAAGGATATTGCATGGCTGATTGCCGGTAACTTTGATAAGAACCAGGGCTCACTCAAATCTGAATTCGATAAAGTAAATCTTCGCTTTAAAAACACGTATAACCCATTCAAGAATTTCCAGGTCTCCCTCGGGGCTTATTTTACAAACAGTAAATCAACAAGTGGCACGCAAACGAACTTCTACATAAATGGCCGAAGGGTGCCCTATCTGCAATTTGCAGACGGCAATGGGGATGCGCTTGAAGTAGACCGGTATAGAAAAGAATATATTGATACGACAGGTTCCGGGTATCTGTTAGACTGGCATTACTATCCTTTAAACGATTACAGGCATGATATAACAACCATCCGCCAACAGGAAATTGTTGGAAATATTGGTTTAAAATACCAGTTTCTTCGCGATTTTCAGGTAGATATAAATTATCAGTATCAGAAACAAACAACCAGTACAGAAAGACTTGCTGATAGGCAAAGCTTTTATACAAGGAATTTGATTAATACCTTTTCCCAGGTAAATTACAGTACAGGTAACGTAAGCTATATCATCCCCGAAGGAGGCATATTAACGAACTACAACACAGCGCTTTCATCACAAAACTTCAGGGCTCAGCTAAATTTTAATCATAGCTGGAAAAATCATTCCCTATCAGCTATTGCCGGTAACGAAATAAGAGAGGCCATAAACAACGGTCATTCCTGGGGCATCTATGGATACAACAAAGACCCTTTATCACAAGGCTATGTTGATTTTAAAAACTATTATCCTACATTCATTTCGGGAGACTATCAGGGGATACCGAACTCCCCTTTTACTTCACCGGTTACGACCTATCGTTTTGTTTCTTTCTATGGAAATGCATCATACATTTTCAAGCAACGTTACATTTTGTACGGCAGTGCGAGAAAAGACGCCTCTAACATTTTTGGTCTTAACACAAATGATAAATGGAACCCTTTGTGGTCTGCAGGCATCGGATGGAATATCTCAAATGAACCTTTTTATCATGTAAGCTGGTTGAATTATGTAAAACTAAGAATGAGTTATGGTTATAGCGGGAATATTGATGTGACAAAGACGCCCTTGCCTGTTTCGGCATCCGGGTACACCGATTTTACCACAAATTTTCCGGTTGAGATCATAGGCAATCCCAGTAATCCCTCCTTAAAATGGGAAAAAACAAGGCAACTAAATTGGGGTGTTGATTTTTCATTTCTTCATGAAACATTCAGCGGCAGTATAGATTATTTTAAAAAGAAGGGCAGTGATTTGTATGGTGTTACTGAATTTGATTACACGGCCTTTCCCCAGAATACACAAGTAGAGAAGAATGTAGCCGATATGAAGGGTAGCGGTATCGAGGTATTGCTTAAAACAAAGAATATTGATACAAAACTTAAATGGAATACGAATCTGCTGTTCAACTATAATGATAACAGGACAACCGCTTATTTTTCAACAGAAGCAAATTCGATCTATTATCTTGTCACATCGGGTAAAAGCATAACACCGGTAGTTGGATATCCTTTATATGCAATGGCTGCCTATAAATGGGCAGGCCTGAATGCTTCCGGTGACCCGCAAGGATATCTGAACGGTACCATCAGTACGGATTACAACGCAATTTTATCACAAACGGATACGAAGGGAGGAGATAGTTCCGGTGTTGTGTATATGGGCCCCTCAAGCCCGCGATATTTTGGATCACTGGTTAATGAGTTTAGCTGGAAAGGTTTTTTTATATCGCTCAACATATCCTACAGCCTGGGCTACTATTTCAGAAAAACAAGCTTTACCTCCGATGCGTTAATAAATAGTGGCTTTTCAACTGCCGATTTTGAAAAGCGTTGGCAGAAAAATGGTGACGAATTGATTACAAACGTGCCGGCATTTGTATATACGGATTACCCTCAATTTTATTCAAGAGATAATTTTTATGCTTATTCAGCAACCAATGTATTGAGGGCTGACAATATAAGATTTCAGTATATTAATATTGGCTATGTAACAAATGGTACTAAAAAGCGATTCCCGTTCAAACAAGCACAGGTTTATTTTAATGCTGCCAACCTGGGTATCATCTGGCGATCTAATAAAGAACATCTTGACCCTGATTATCCATACGCTTTACCACCCCAAAAAACATGGACAATTGGTATCAAAGCCACTTTTTAAAGTTTACAAATACTAGGTATGAAAAGTTTACTATATGTGGTAGTCATTACTTGTTATTTATTCAGTATAACTGCCTGTAAAAAATATCTTGATAAAAAATCAAGCACCGGCATAACGGTGCCCACAACCTTATATGACCTCCAGGCACTTCTGGATTATTCAAATGATATGAACAGGCAAAGAACGCCGACGTTTGGAGAGGCTTCGGCAGATGATTATTTCTTATTAGGATCAGATTATAATACACAGACTGAAAGAGATCAAAGTGTATATAAATGGATTCCTTATGATAATTACCGCTGGCCAAACGATTGGTCTTATGCCTATCTTCCCATTTATAATTCGAATTATTGTTTAGAACAAATAGAAAAAATTAAGCCTGCTGATGAAAACAGGGACGCTTGGAATAATATAAAGGGATCTGCATTATTTTACCGTGCTTATTATTTTCAGCAACTTGTCTGGACTTTTTCAAAAGCCTATGACGAGAGTTCGGCGGACAAAGACTTAGGGATTCCGCTAAGGCTTACATCGGATTTCAATATCCCTTCCACAAGAGCAACCGTTCTCGACTCGTACAACCAAATTATTAAGGATGCCAAGGAAGCTGTTTCATATTTGCCGGATATACCGGTACATGTTTTCAGGCCATCAAAGGCTGCCGCGTATGGTTTGCTGGCCAGGGCATATTTAAGCATGCGTATATATGACAGTGCTTATAAGTACGCCGATTTGAGTTTACGGCTTAAAAATGAGCTCATGAATTATAATGGCGATGATGATATCATCGGCCCGCTTGATGCAACAACGCCGCCATTTAAATTGTTTAATAAAGAAACTATCTTTTATACCGAAATGTGCTTTGACGTAAACCCCATCAATATTTACTACGCGAAGATGGATACCATTTTATATGCATCTTATGCAGGTAATGATTTACGCCGAAGGGCATTTTTTAGGGAATACAACGGATACCAGCGTTTTAAAGGAAGCTATAGCAACGATAGCTATGTCTCTTTTACCGGTATTGCAACCGATGAGCTCTACCTGATCAGAGCAGAATGCAAGGCAAGGATGGATGATACAGAGGCAGCCTTAAATGATTTAAATACTTTGTTGGCAAAGCGATATGACGCTAGTTTTATACCCGTAACAGCGGAGAATTCCACAGAAGTACTAAGTATAATATTAGCAGAAAGAAGAAAAGAGCTTACGTTCAGAGGACTCAGATTTATAGATATAAAGCGTCTTAATAAAGAGGGTGCTGATATTATTCCGACCCATATAGTTAACGGAGTTCGTTATACACTTCCGCCAAACGATAATTATTATGCCTTGCCATTACCCAGGG
>JAEWJV010000503.1 GCA_023386395.1 Bacteroidota bacterium | reverse complement strand
GTACTTTAAGCATCAAGGTATTTTTCATACCTGTTTAGCAAAGACAAAAGCACAAAAACAGCATTGCGGGAAAAGTAAAAAATATAGCTGTTACGAAATACAATGCAGCGTTTACATGTATGCAGTTATCTGTTAAACTGCAATTTTGTTTTTTTACACCATGATTAAACACCATGTAACGACTACCTGGTGTTTAAAACAATCAAAACTAACTTCTTATTAAGGCTCTTTTACTTAACACTGCTTAAAAAACATAAAACGATTGTTTATGACTAAAATCATTGAATTCAGCCATTGCGGAGAACAAATACGTTCTGTCGCCATCTTTAATTTTGAATCATCAGGATGTTCTGTAATGATAATGCCTTATGAGCATAAAGATGAACTTGGAAACTCAATTGTGATTATCCGTAAAGATCATCACTGGCAAAGCGAAGCGCCCATTGCCACCACGTACAAAACCACTTACCGCAATATTCTCAGGCAGCTTAGTTTACTGGTTGGCCCATATAAGAATTAAGTATTTCAGATGAAGGGCTGCAGCTTTACTGCATCTGTCTTAGTCTTAATAATTATCATATTATCCAGAGGCCGTTGTAAACCAGAAGTGCCCGAAACCTTGGTAGAAAAGATAAATCATGAGGCATGCTAACCTTATTGCTGCCTGTATATTTAATGGTATAATGATCCGTTGATAGAGTTTCTTCTTGCTTCAGTGACCACCATCTTTGTGCCGAATTATAATTCGTATAAATGGAGAAATAAATTACCTCAAAACATTTTTATTATATCTTAAGCCGGTAAATATCTTATCTCAAAAAATCAACTGTTCAAACGATGCATGATAAAAGATACGGCTGCGATGAAACTGAAGTAAAACATTATACCTGCAGCAAAATACAAACGCATCTCACCATAAACGGCGATTTAAGCAAACAGGAATGGATGAATGCAGTTAAATCGCCGCGGTTTATAGATATGACTGATGGCAGCCCGGCTTTTTATGATACCCGTTGCGCTGCCCTCTGGAATGATGAATGCCTGTACATTGCTTTTTGGGCGGAAGAGCCATATGTGACAGCCTCCATAACAGAACGTGACGGTATTATATTTCGTGAAAATGACCTTGAGGTATTTATTGATGGCGGCGATTGTTATTATGAACTGGAAATAAATGCACTGAATACTGTGTACGAAGTTTTTTTTATATGGAAAGATGCTTATAAAAAAGGCGGGAAATTTGATGTTCCTGCTTTTGATGTATATAAAGAAAAGGCTTATACTTTTGGCGGGAACGATGACCGCCGGGAAGATTCATTTTGGACGGGACGCCATCCAAGGGGCGTTAAATGGGCCTTTTTAGATTATGATATGGAAGGCCTGCAAACGGCCGTACAAATTGATGGTAAAATAAATGACCCTAATCATGTAGATAAAGGCTGGACACTGGAAATAGCTATTCCCTGGAAAAGTATGCACTGGCTGGCCGATGGCAGGCCGTTGCCGCCGGCAGAAGGCGATACGTGGCGCATTTTTTTTGGCCGCTTTCAAAAACTTATGTCGGGCGGAAAAGAAATACAACCGCATCCTGCATGGGCGTTTAATAAGCATGGCGTTAGCGATACGCACGTGCCTGAATGTTTTACTTTCGTTCATTTCACTGCCAAAGATTGACTGTAAAGCTTGCAGTTTTTTTCAGCACCCGGAATACAATGTGGATATTGAATAAGGGCATTTGATCCGGAAATATTTATGAAAGGAATCCTTTAAATACAGCCTGCAATAAAATGGAACTGGGTTAAGTTGCAGCACTTCGCTTGGATGCAATTATAATTTTGTCTTGGTAGTATCTGCGTTTACCGGGTTAGCAGGTATCGCATGTAAGCTGTCGGCCGGTGCAGCTGATGCTTTTTGTTTCTGCTGGAAAGCATATCTTTTATACGCTTTTATTTCGCCGGCATAATATTGTGTTGGCCAATCTTCATCTTTATCCATGATCGCGATTAAATCGCTGTCATTTTTTGGAATATCAATCGGCTGATTATTTTTATACAGAGAGTCGTAATGGTTTAACCGGTTTTGCAGCGTTATTATATGCACTTTGGCTTTGCTTTTTATATCCGTTTCTTTTACACGCAATACGGTTACTTTTAATCCGCCTATCTTTTCCTGTGTTATAGATTGCTCAATAATTTTTTCCTGTTTTTCCTGGCGGCTGCCGCCTGCAATGGCTATAATGCCATGCGCTGCAACCTTTGCTGCATTTACACCCAGTTGGGCAGCGATATTATTTGTTGGGAGAATGTCCAGCAAAACCATTATAAAAAAAAGCCTGCTTACCAGTTTCATTTAGAGTTGTTTTAAGATCGGGTTAATGAGCACTACCATGTTTTTACCTGTGACAAGTGAATAAGAATTGAATAAATAAATATAAGAGAAAAATCTTTTTATAAAACAAATTAATGTACCGGAAAGAATAGAATTTTAAGCCGCCTCTAATCTCCATCATAATAAAACACAATCCTGGCATTTGTTTTCATATCAGTTTTAACAGATAGACGGTAGCTCTGTTTGCCCGCTGTTACCCGCATTAATGCAGAGTTTGGCGGAATGCTTCCAAGGTTTTCCGCTACCAGCACAAATTCATGTTCTCTGGTTGTTGCATCAGCATGAATTTTTAAGGTAATTGGTTTTTTATCCAGCATTTCGTTGCTTACAATGAGCGTGTCGTTATGATATACACTAACCCTGTCGCCATCAATTTCAGCATTATCAAACAACTCAATCAAAATATCCGGCGATGTAATGTGATAGGTTCCCAGCAATACGCTGGTACGGGCAGTAAGTGCTTTGTCAGAAGAAGTGCTGTCGGTTGCCGGCGGCGGAGCAGCTTTTGCCAAAGCTGCCTGCTGCAGGGAATCATCATATTGTTGTTTACGCACTGCCGCTAAAGAATCATTTATTTGCTCTTGCCTTATTCTTGCCACATTATCCAGTGAATCCTGTATGCGCTGCTGTTCTTTTTGTTGTACGAGATTGAGCGAATCGGTTATTTCCTGCTGCCGTTTATTTTTTTGTGCAAGCAGGATGGAATCAGCAATTTGTTGCTGCCTTATTCTTGCCACATTATTTAAGGAATCTTTCGTGTGTTTCTCTTTTTCTGCTGTATTTATTGCGACATTGGAAACGACATCGTTTTTTAAAGGTTCATTATTATCACTGGAGGCAACCGGCACATCTTCCCGTGGACGGCGTGGCCGGAAACCAATAATGTCTGAAGGTCTTCCAAACCGGTCAACAAGGTAACGTTGCGTGGCGCTGTCATATTCAGTAAGCAACCGGTAAAAGAAAGTTTCACCATTGCATCTTTCATCGCAGTCTGAAATACTGTTTACTAAAACAAGGCTGTCATGTTTTATAACTATTTTATTTACCGGCGTGCACGCGGAACAATCATAGCCCTGGCTGGTTTCCTGTCCTTCACCACGCAGCACTTCTCCATCCTCCAAATACATTCCCCTTCCCCTGAAAGCGCCTGATATTGCAATAGTGGTTTTATGATTATTGATGCCGGTTGTTTTGGTGCCGCTAAAGTTTCCGCCTGAAACATCATCAATCTGAATTATTCCGCCTGTGCCCTTCCATGTGCCTATCATCCAGCCCACAGATTGTGCGTGTGTTATTGTGCAAAAAAGAATAAATAAAACAGGCAGTATTAGTTTTTTGTGCATCACCATTACAGGGTTTTGCCGGATATTTAAGAAAGGTTTAAAAATAAGAAACATCTGCAAAAATGAATTAATGCTAAAGTAACAGAATAAAGAAACAATATGGCATTCAGGCCTGTTATTTATGCGCCTGTCTTTGCAATCCTGTTTTGTTTTTTATACGGATGTATGTATTATCTTGGCGTTATGGACAGCAACATTTTTTTTCAGCTTAATAACAATATTGAATGGACTGATGCCGGTAATGGTGTTTCAAGGCAAATGTTTGGTCACAACGAGGCAATAATGATGGTAAAAGTAAAGTTTGAAGCCGGTGCTGTAGGCGTTCTGCATAAACATCCGCATGTGCAGGTAAGTTACGTGGAGAGTGGCAGTTTTGAACTAACCATTGATGATGAAGTGAAAATATTAAACCAGGGCGATGGTTATTTTGTACCGCCTGGTCTTTTGCACGGTTGTGTTTGCAAAGAAGCAGGTATATTGATAGATGTTTTTACGCCTGCGCGGGAAGATTTCGTGCAACCATAGTTTGGCGTATCGAAAGGCCGGCCAAACAAACCGGGCGCCTGTGGCTTAAGAACTTCGATAAGCGTGCAAAAAAACAAGGCTGCAGCAAGTTCTTCAGCTTAAATTAATAAACCCAATTTTCGTGGCTACCGGTTAATTATTAGGAGATTTTTTTAGTTTTATTCATCTTTAAAAAAATAATGATCATGGCAAAAAAAATATTAATGCTTGCAGGCGATTTTGTTGAAGATTACGAAGTAATGGTGCCATTCCAGGCCTTGCTGGCCGTTGGCTTTGAAGTACATGCTGTTTGTCCCGGCAAAAAAGCAGGTGAAACAGTGGCAACAGCTATCCATGATTTTATCGGTTTTCAAACCTATGCCGAATTGCGTGGGCACAATTTTACACTAACCGCAACTTTTGACGAGATAGATGTTACCAGTTACGACGGGTTATATGTATGCGGCGGAAGAGCGCCGGAATACATCAGGCTTAATGCTAAAGTTATTGAATACACAAAGCACTTTTTTGAAACAAATAAACCAGTTGCCGCTATTTGTCATGGCATACAAATATTAACCGCAGCAGATGTGGTAAAAGGCAGAACATTAACGGCCTATCCTGCAATTGGCCCAGACATTGTACGTGCAGGTGGCACCTGGAAAGATATACCGGTTAATGAAGCCATTACCGAAGGCAATCTTACCTCTTCTCCCGCGTGGCCCGGCCATCCCGCCATATTAAGGGAATTCTTTAAATTATTAGGCGTTGTTATCAGCGGTGTATAATTTGCCCGTAACTTCAGCATTACTGTCTCCTGCAAAACATACAAATGAATTTTAAAAAAATAGCCGCCGGAGCAGCCACCGGCCTTATTGCAAGTAATACGATTATTGGCCTGGGTGATGGCGCTGCAATAGGTTATATGGTTGAAGCTTTAACGGCAAATAAAAACAATTCACTTACGCTGTTCACTTCTTCCTTCTCTACAAAAAAATTATTAGAAGATGCCGGCTTTA
>JAEWJV010000416.1 GCA_023386395.1 Bacteroidota bacterium | reverse complement strand
CCTTTACCTACTTTCCATTTGCTGTCATCAAATGACGCATTCATCCAACTGTCAGCAGGCAACGTTTCAGTATATTTAACGTTGTAAGCTGCTTCATCTGAAGCAGGCAATAAGGTTTCAGGTGCTTTTTCCTCCTTGCCTAAAAAACGATATACTTTATTGTCAACTTTTATTAAACCTATCAACGATTGATTCGTGCCTGTCCAGTGTTTCGTGGGCGATGCATTCAGCTCATCGCTGAAACTCCATATACAGAAGTATGGGTTGTGTGTGATCAACGGATAGGCGGGTGCTTTTGTAACCTGCGCAGAAAGTTGTTGTGATACTAATAAGAGCGCTAACAGTTTTAATGCTTTCATAACCTCACCCTCGTTCCCTCTCCACAAGTGGCGAGGGATGCCTCTGTGTAATAACATTATATTATTTCAAGAAGCATTGTTTAATTTTTGTTTTAAAAATTGTTTTGAACTATCAGTTTCCAGCGACTTACAAAGCCCCACTCCGGGTGCAGAGGTCGTTTATTTACCGGTTAATGACTTTATCAGCTTCACTTGATCCTCACTATATGGCGTGCCATCTTTCCTGAAAATTTCATGAAACCAAATCTTTGGTTCTTTTCCATCGGGCATTGGCGTATCCCATGCATACATGGTATTCGTTTTTCCTGCCACCAGTCCCCAGTTGATAGCGCCAACATTTTCCTTCTTGAGCAAAGGCATGATGTTGCTGAACAGGCTGCCTCTTGTGCGTGCCATATATTCAGTGCATATTAAAGGGCGGCCATATTTCTTAAGTGAATCGATCACTTTTGCATGCTCATCTTCTTTGTTATAGTTATGATAAGTGATAACATCAGAGTTCTCTAACTGAAATTTATTTAAATCGGTAAGCTCAGGCTTCCAAACGCCTGCAGATAAAGGCTGATCAGGATTAATTTGCCTGCCCCATGAAAATGCTTTTGAGAGCAGTGTCATGCTCTTGTTGCCATATCCTGAGTTGCCTGGTTCATTGTACAAATCCCACAATAAAATGCGTTTATCATTTTTAAAAGTTGTAAGCACATCTTTTACATAAGCCTGCAGTGTATCTACCAATGTGGAATCAGTATAATACAAATCTCCCGGATCGCGCACCCAGCCTGAATTATGAATACCCGTTTTTGGTTCCGGTTGTTTGCCGGCACTGTATGTCGGGTTCCAGCAATCATCAAAAAACACAAACATGGTACTGATATGATGTTTATCAGCAATGGATAAATATTCATTCATTCTTTGTTTAAAACCTTCCTTATCCACCTGCCATGCCAGGTGGTGCAAAAACACGCGCATTACATTAAAACCAATGCCTTCAGCATAACCTAATTCTTTGTCAATTGTTGCTGTATCAAATGTTTCAGCCTGCCAGAACTCAAGCTGGTTAATAGCCGAGCTGGGCGTGAAATTACTGCCAGCCAGCCAACCTTTTGTTGCGTACCAGTCATTTGCTTTTTCTTTACTCCACACTTCCCGTTCTTTTGTGGAATCGCTTGTGGTTGTACTTGTATCTTCACTTTTGTTCTCCTGCTGCCCGCACGATGCAGCAACAACAATCATTAACAGCGGTAATAAATATTTCTTCATCATTTCAGGATTAAATTTTCATTTTTTATGTTTTCAACCAATGAACTTCTATTAAGCTTCCGTTGTGTCATCTATCCCGATTTTAATCGTGGACTCCCTTGTGCTGCATATTTTCATAGCAGCGATGGGTTGCAGTTTTAAAACGTTAATCGAATTCAATCAACCACATCGATCGTCATTTCGACGACAGGAGAAATCTCTTAAAGTATCAACAACTTCAAATTCTGGAGATGTCTCGTTACCTCGACATGACGTTCAAAGAACATTACTAATAATAATCACTTTAAAACATCAACGTTATTAAAAGAACTTGCTCTGCGAAGTCTGGAGACTTCACAGTTGCTATGCGCAAAGTCTTTGACTTTTCAAGACCTAACAGGTTTTGAAAACCTGTTAGGTCTGCATTTATTTATTCAACCCCTTACTACTTTTTATAACAGCGTCGTTTATGTCATGCACTTTATTATAATCCATTTTCTCAACCTGCCTGTCGTATGTGAGAATACCATTAATCTCATGTTCAACATCGGTTGTTTGCGTATAGATCGCAACGCTTAAACCTTTATACTTCACTAACTGCTCCACTTCATTTAATAGCAAAACATATTTATTGGTAAGATCTTCTTTTGTTGCCATCATATCATAGGCATTGTTGGCAACAGGATATAAATGACCACGCACAAACAAACCAACACCACCAAATTCGCCTAAAGACGCAGCACGATTTTTATCAGGAACTGATGCGCCATATGGCCCAACATAAATATGCGTATCCACATAATCTCCATTGCCAGGATCACCATAGGCTTTTTGGTAAGAGGGGTTATTGTTGAACCCGGAGTTACCGTTTACCAATCTTGACTGATCATATTGCTTTGTCCAGGTAGTGATTTCTTTCACATCAAATGCACCCCAGTTTTCATTGAACGGAACCCATGTAACAATGGATGGCGCATTATAATGTTCATCAATTATTTCTTTCCATTCCTGGCGAAAGCGGCTGCGTACAACAGCGGCATCTTCATCCTGGTACCAGATACAGGGCATATCCTGCCAAACCATTAAACCCATTTTATCACACCAGTAATACCAACGCTGGGGTTCCGTTTTCATGTGCTTGCGGATAAGATTGAAGCCGGCCTTCTTGCTTTCTTCAATATCAAATTTTAAAGCATCATCGGTTGGTGCTGTATAAATTCCATCGGGCCAATAACCCTGGTCTAATAAACCCAGTTGCAATACAAATTCACCGTTGAGCAAAGTCCTTTTCACACCATTCACATTACCCAATGTTATTGAACGCATGCCAAAATAGCTATTGATCTCGTCTTGTGTTTTGCCCGACTGGTCTTTTAACTGAATTTTCAGATCATACAAAAAAGGATTTTCAGGCGACCATAAAACCGGGTCAGTTATGTTGATTGAAAATTCTTTATTGCTTTTACCATTTGCAGTTGCAATTTCTTTTTTCTGAGAAGAAGCAATTGCAACAACCGGTGCATCGTTATTGGTAATAATTTTTATTGAAAGTTTTTTATTTACAACATCAGGCGTTAAACGGATACTTTGAATATAATTTGCTGAAACCGGTTCCAGCCAAACGGTTTGCCAAATGCCTGAAGTAAAAGTATAATCACCACGCGGGCCATTTTTACCAGATACTGAACGGCCATCGTTTTTATCCTGTACACCAACAACAATTGTGTTCTCGCCGCTTTGCAAATAAGATGTGATATCAAAGCTGAAAGCATCATATCCACCGGTATGTGTTCCTGCTTTTTTATTATTAATGAAGACGACTGTTTGATAATCTGCGGCGTCAAAATTCAACAACACATGTTTACCATTGTAAGATGATGGTAATGTGAATGTACGTTTGTACCACATGTTTATTTCCTGCTTTCTTTGAATACCCGATAAATATGATTCAGGCGGATAAGGGACTTTAATTTTTTCAGCTTTATCAAACGATGGTGGCTGTGTTGCAGCAATGACAGCCATTACATTTTTACCACCAATATAATCCCATGTTCCATTTAAGTTCATCCAATCATCGCGTTGCATTTGCGGACGCGGATATTCAGGAAAAGGCATTGGAGCTTTTTCTGCAGCATCTGTAAATGGCGTCTTCATCACAACTTTTGTTTGCGCCAGCAAGTTGGATGAAGCTGATACAAATACTATAAGAAATAATGAATAAAAATGTTGCATCAAATTATTATCAGCTTCAATAAAGACCTATAAGGTTTTTGAAACCTTATAGGTCTGTGTTCGTTGTACTATTCCGTTATTGTATATAATTTTTCGTTCGCCGCTTTCAATTTGTCTATTGGCATCTTCATTACTTTCCTGTCATACGTCATAAAACCATTTATTTCACCTTCCACATCTGTTGTTTGCGTATAAACCGCAGCCGATAAACCATGCCTGATCAATTCAGCGAGCCGGTCGTCCATGCCGCTATAACGAATAAATAAACTATCTTTTGCTTTAAAGCTTTGATAACCCCAGTTTTTCTCCTGCCATAAATGGCCTTCAACAGGTAACCCAAGCCCGCCATATTCACCCAACACCAATGCTTGTTTTGCACAAAACACCTCCGGGCGCGGCATGGCAGGATCGGGATAATTATGTAAATCGATGACATGACCGGTTAGATAAAAATTGCCGCCACTGGCGCTGTTCACCAACCTTGTGGGGTCTTTCTTCATCGTCCATTCTGTTATTTCAACTGTTTTAAATTGCCCCCAGGCTTCATTAAAAGGCTGCCATGAAACAATGCTTGGAAAATTATATAATGCATCAATTATAACGTTCCATTCTTTACGGTAATAGCCTTCACTTTCAGGTGTGCGTTCCTTATCGGTTGCACGGCCTAATACGCCTGGCCTGGTTTCCCAGTGGTTACCTAAATCACCGCTTGGCATATCCTGCCATACCAGCATACCAATGCTGTCGCAGTAAAAATACCAGCGTGCAGGCTCTACTTTAATATGCTTGCGTATCATATTAAAGCCCATCTCTTTTGTTTTTTCTATATCGAATTTTAAGGCAGCATCTGTTGGTGCAGTATATAAGCCATCGGGCCACCAACCCTGGTCGAGCGGGCCAAACTGGAATAAGAATTTATTGTTGAGCATCATTTTTAAAATACCGTTTGCATCGGGTGCAACCGATATTTTACGCATGGCAAAATAACTTTTTACCTCATCAACTGTTTTGCCTTTGCGCTCAATCGAAACCTTCAGGTCATATAAAAAAGGATTGGAAGGCGACCATGCTTCAGGGTTATCAACCGGCAAAGACATGGTTGCATTCGTGCCTGATTTTTCAGCAACCTTTTCACCGCCCTTCCAGGCGCTTATATGTATAAGATCGCCGGGCAATAAATTTTCTGCCGCCGTTGTTACTGTAATGGTTTTAGCATCAAGATCGGGTGTTTGTTTGGTTGAAACAATATATGTTTCAGGAACAGTTTCCATCCAAACTGTTTGCCATATACCGGTTACAGGCGTGTACCAACTACCATGCGGATTTACCACCTGTTTGCCACGTGGCTGCGGGCCTTCATCTGTAGGATCCCACACATGCACGGCAAGCTCCTGTTTACTGCCCTTCTTTAATGCAGAAGTTATATCAACACTGAAAGGATCGAAGCCGCCTTCATGTGTTGTAACTTTATTGCCGTTCACATAAACATCGGCACGCCAGTCAACAGCACCAAAATGCAGCAATATTTTTTTACCCTTTGTTTTTGTATTAATGCTGAATGTTGTTTTATACCACAACACGCTGTCTTTACCAACTGTTTTGCCAACGCCGGATAATGCAGATTCAATACAAAACGGCACTAAAATATTTCCCTGAAAAGTGGATGGCATCACTTCACCTTCAGCTTTTGGCAGTATGCTGTATTGCCAAAGTCCGTTTAAGTTTTGCCATCCATTCCTTTGCAGTTGGGGGCGTGGATAATCAGGTAAAACACTGGTAGTAGTTACGCTATCCGCCCAGGGGGATTTAATTTTCCCGCCAACTATATGCCATGAATTATCCTGTGCCAGCGCAACGCCAACACTACCTGCTGCAACTAATACAAATGCTAAAAATTTTTTCATTAATAAGATTTATCGTTTATAATACAGCCCGGCGTTTTTGCGTCGCCTGCTTCTTTTCATCATTAAAAAAAGTGAGGGAAGAATAAATTTTCACGACTAAAAATTTATTTACTGCTCTCCCCTCATTAAACAACTGCTTATGAGAAAAAGTTTCTCCCAAATCCTCCCGAAGGGAAGGGCTTGGCCCTGTCACTGGCAGGGATTAATCTTTTATTGCACCTGCTTTTAAATTATAAGAACTTAATTAAATAAAACTTCCTAAAATTTCACGCTCTTCCAAGTCCTTCCCTTAGGAAGGATTAAGTTGGGCTGCTACTCCACTACAGGAATAGCTGAGATGCGCAATCTCGCAGCACCCATTGGAATTAATTCTATTGCTTCTTCTTTGGTTGATAC
>JAEWJV010000308.1 GCA_023386395.1 Bacteroidota bacterium | reverse complement strand
GGATTTATATTGATGAGGTCAAATAATTCGTCTTTATTAACAAGATTAAAATTGCCTGCCAATGCAAGATTTTTACCAGGTGTAAAATCTCTCTTTATGAAGGGATGGCAAAATTCAACATCATTTTTCCCCTGGGTGCCATACCGTAAATGGCCGAGCAGCAGTTCTCCAATCAGCGGCACATGGCCTTTCATTAATTCCGGGTGCTTTTTAATATCAGGCTGATATTTTTCCAGTTCATTTATTTCCTCACCAAGCTTAAAAAATAAATCAGCAATAGGTTGCTGTGCATTGCTGCGTACGCGATGAAGGAAGGGTGAGCCGTTAGTAGTATTTAATTTAACTGCAGCAATGCCTGCGCCATCCTGCCCACGGTTATGCTGCTTTTCCATTAAAAGGTAGAGCTTGTTAAGCCCGTACATTACCGTTCCATACTGCTGGAGATAATAAGAGAAATCTTTTCTTAAACGAATGAGGGCGAGGCCGCATTCATGTTTTATTGCATCACTCATTGGGGAATTGAAGCGCAAATTTACAATTATTCATTAAATGCTTATGTTAATATAAACAGCCCTGTTAATAAGTTTTTGCTTCTGTAACCACACTTTCGGCCAGCCACAAAAACTCTTTGGTAAACACATCAATATTCTTTTGAAAAGAAGCATCGAGCAGGTTGCCCTGTTCATCAAATTTTTTATCAACAAAAGGTGTAATTAGCATGTGCGGAGATCCGATACCAAACAAAGCATAGATAAGTAATTGCACCTGCAGCCCGCCTCGTATACCGCCTAATGCACCGGGAGATGCGGTAACAATGCCAAACGGTTTTCTTGATTGTTTCGGGAAATGATCGAAGAGGTTTTTAATGGCCGGGGTATAACTTCCGTTATATTCAGGTGTTGCAATTATAAAGGCATCCGCGCTAAACATGCGCTGTGCAAGCGGCTTAAATTCAACCGGTGTGGTTTCTACACTTCTGAAAACCTCCTGCTGCAATACATTCAGTTCCCAATCCCTTACATCAATTATATTCACATTATGCGCTGTGGTTGCTAACAAATGCTTTTGAAGATGCAAAACCAACCGGTGTGTTACACTGTTTATGCGCGGGCTGCCCGATACTATTTCTATGTGCATGTTTATTCTTTCTTCTTAAGCCTGCTTAACCATTTCAACATTTATTAAGAGACGTACATCATCACTAACCACAGCGCCACCAGCTTCAGTAAGCGCATGCCATTTTAAACCAAATTCTTTACGGCTTATTTTACCTGTAAGTTCAAAGCCTTCCCTGGTTTGTCCCCACGGATCAAGCACACTGCCACCATGTTCAACTTTTAATGCAATGTTTTTCGTCACATCGCGAATGGTTACATCGCCATGCAATATATATTCATTATCGTCTTTCTTTTCAATTGATGTTGATTTAAAAGTGAGCTTCGGATATTTTTCTGCATTGAAGAAGTCATCGCTTTTTAAATGCCCGTCTCTCTGTTCACTCTTGGTGGAAATACTGTCAACATCTGCTTCAAAAGATATGGAAGCATCGGTGAAATCACTTTTTTCGGCCTCCATGGTTGCATCAAATTTTGAAAAATTACCGCTCACGGTACTGATAACAAGGTGCTTAACTTTAAAGCCTATTTCGCTGTGTGCAGCGTCAATTTTGTAAGTTGCCATAACTGTTTGTTTTTTGTGATTATCTATTTATTATTAAATATGTATGTACATGTATTTGGATAAAAGCTTTATTTTTCAGTTTCCCTTATTTCTTCGAGGATGCCGTTTAATTCTCTTGCCTTTTCTTCATCCATTATCATTATTTTATCCATCAGCTTATTTATCCGTTCCGTACTATGCTCAAGGATATTAATCCCGGCAGGCGTTAATACTATTACCGTTTCACGCCTGTCCGATTCAGATGAGGTGCGCTTAACCAGTTTTTTGGTTTCAAGCCTGTCTATTATCCTTGGCACGTTTGAGCTTTTCTCAATCATCCTGCATGCAATTTCCTTTACACAGATATGCTCGGGATGTTTTCCTTTTAATATACGCAGCACATTATATTGCTCATGCGTTAACCCATATTCCTTCAGTTCTTTACTCATGCTGGTTTTAAGCCACCATGAAGTATAAAGAATGTTTAAAGTAGCTTTATGCACTTCACTCTTGAATTTATTACTTTTAATTGCTTTTTCCAGTTTCATAATGCAAATATATGTACATACATCTAATTTACCAAATAAAAACCTCAGTTTTACTGAGGTTTTTATTTTAGTTAGAAGCTGTTGTTTCGGAAGCAAACCAAAAATCAAGGCTTTTACATGTATGATATTCAGGATCAATATCAATATAAAAATCTGATATATGTTGCTTAAACCAACCGTCCAATGCTTTTTGTTTCTTTTCGCCCAGCGCCTGCTGTGCCACACGGTCATAGTCATCTTTTAAATTCATACGGTGCGGCTGGGTTTGATGCGCCAGGTACACTAACCGCACACCCTGTTTGCCGCGGTCATCTGTATAAACCAGCGGCTGGGATATATCGCCGGCTTTCATACCTTTAAGGTTAGCCACTATGCCTTTATCCAACTGGTCTATGGTTAACCTCGTAGAACCATCATAAGGAGAAGATATGCGGCCTGCATTGTAACGGGTAGCATCATCTTCACTATATTTATTCACGGCTTCATTAAAATTCAGCGTACCGGCCACAATTCTTGAACGAACGCTGTCAAGCTTTTGTTTGGCACCATTTATTTCTGTTTCCGTTACAGCCGGAATAATGAGGATATGCCTTACCACGGCATCGTCGCCGGCGCGGCTAACCATTTGAATAATATGCAAACCAAATTTGCTTTTTATAACGGGGGATACCTGCCCTTCCTTTAATTTAAATGCCGCAGACAGGAAAGTTGGGTCAATGCCTTTATCCGTACGGTTTATGCTAAACTGCCCACCATTTTCCTTTGCACTCGGGTCCTGGGAATAAACCTTAGCCAGGTCGGTAAACTTCTTCTGGCCGCTTTCTACCTGTTTTTTAAGATCGTTCAATTGGTTGGTTATATAATCTTCAATGTCTTTATTGGCTTTGGGATAAATAACAATCTGGGCCACTTCAAGCTCGCTTTCAAAAAAAGGCAGGCTGTCTTTAGGGATCTTATCATAAAAAGCCTGCACTTCCGAAGGTGTTATTTTTACATTCTCCAAAATTTTTGCACGCATTTTATCAGCCAACTGGCGCTCAATGAAGGGTTGACGCAGGTCTTCTTTTAACTGGTAAACCGTTTTACCAGCAATTTGCTCCAGCACATCTTTTGAGCCATATTGACTTATAAAATAACGTATCTGGTTGTCAAGCAATGCATCAATTTCATCATCCCCAATAATGATAGAATCTTTATTTGCTTGTAACACCAGTACTTTTTGCACCAACTGACCTTCAAGGAAAGCGCATTCCGGGTTTGGTGGCAGTTGAACATTTTGTGCCTGTCTTTTATAATCTGATATGGCATTCTCAATATCAGATTTAAGAATAATCTTATCTCCCACTTTTGCTATAATCTGGTCCGCTACCACCCGCTTTGCCTGGGCAGAAACTGCTGTGGTTACCAG
>JAEWJV010000073.1 GCA_023386395.1 Bacteroidota bacterium | reverse complement strand
ATGCTATGAAGCCGTGCCGTCTAATTTTATCTGTTTTCAGGCCCTGTAGAAGGATGAGAAGTAGTATAACTTTTTCCTTCTAAGTCAGAGGGGACTAAAGCCTTGTACAAAAAGATATTGTCATTTTGAGATTTATCAGTAGTATAAAGCGCTTCCAGTATTCCATGATTATTAAGTATTCTAAACTCATGCACAAAATCGCGTTGCTGTAAGAATTCTGTTTTGTCCCATTTGTTTAAGATATAATTTTCGGTAAACAAATTTTGATTATTGGCTATTCTATCCATTTCGTAAAGGGATTCAGCAGTTTTATTTAGCTCCAATTTTATAGTTACTAGCCTGTCAAGGATAGGAAAAATGTAATCGAATTCAGCCAAGAACTTTCTTCTTAATATTACAAAGTTGTAGCCCGGGTTTAACTGTTCGTAATACCGGGATAAATAGACTTTGCTAATAGTTTTAAAAAAATCCTGATTTAAGTGAAGGTTAAGTTCCTTGTATTTTTGATTAAGAAGAGTAAGCAGTTTATCACAATTATGCTGTATGTTTATTTTACATCCTCTGGTTAATAAATAAGCTTTAATTTGTTTTTCAAGACATGTATTCATTAAAATAACACCCTGTTGCACAAAATTGTTATTCATTAAAACTCTGGCGGCCAAATACTCTCTATACGAAGTTGATTTAAGACCTACTATTTTTTTACCGCTTTTTATATCAACGGAAGCAGTTCCCTTTAATTCAGAAATATCCTTTTCAAGCATCACCTTTTGTGTTTAAGTTATCATGAAGCACAAAATATTGTGTTTTTAAATATAAAATATGTAGTAGTAAGTAAGAAAAAAGTATACATAAACTTAAAAACCATTTATTCATGATCTACATAAAATAGTAAACTATAGTTACTCTGATTTACCCAACCATGCTTTTCAACTATAAGGGTTATCTTTCCTATTTTCAATTCAACATTTTTTGTTTTTAATGTTGCTTTGGAAATACTTTCTGGCAACTTATGCTTTGTAGCTGCGAAATATAAAGTATCAGCAAGCTCCAGAAATTTTTTAATTGCTTCATTTTCTTTCTTGACGTTTTTTACATCCAGCACTAAGTGAAGTTGCCTGGCCATTGTTTCAGTTCCCTGAACATAATAGTTAACAGTATTGGCATTAAAATCGTCATCGAGTTTTGTATAATTAGAGGAAGCAGACCACTCACTTTCATAAGTATTCATATAAAACCTTGTGCTGATTCCTTTATTCAATAAAAAGTCTTTCGCTATGTAAGGTGACCATCCCAATTCACTATCCACTTTGGGTGGATTCTTTTCTGTTTTCTGAAGTCGTTTTATCTTTTCAATAGAATCTATTATATCTTTCTTCGAACTAACTTTTCCTATAAACAATTGGTTCTTCCACCTTTCAAATCCTTTGGTATCTGTATTAAATCGAATTAATGCCTGCCATTTGGCTATACTTAAAAGCCTTCTATCTTTTATCCGAAATTGCATTGTAATAAAATAGCTTTCATAAGTCATGTATAATGACATCAAATAAATAAAAGGCAAAAACCATAGAGCAAGCATTGGTGATAATATAAAATCTCTTAATGTACCGTAGGAAGCAAATTGACGTATGTGGGTTGAAATTTCATAAATGGTATAACCCACTGTAATAAAGCCAAACAATATTAAGAGAATTGAAAAAAAATTTTCAACCTGTGCATATTTGCTTTGATTTTTACTGATGACTTTCAAGCCAGCTGTTAATACGACGGAAGGAACAAGTATAAATTCGATAGGAAGACTAAATGTGTATATGCCAATAATAAACTCTATGACAACAGATAATTTGAAATTTTCTTTTAAGGCGTCTTTAAAATAATTCTTTTCATCTCTAACCTTATTAAGATTCAACATAGTGCTAATGATTGCAAAAATGCACCATGTTATTGTATCTTTTAATTGGCTTATAGTCCAGGCATTAAATTTTGAAAAAAAGTAAACACCTAAAAAAGTGTAAGACACCGCCAGTAAATAAGGAATCAATATTTTATAATGAAAGAATTCCTCTATAAATGATTTCAGCGATTTCCTTGTGCCAGGTTTAGTGATTAACCAAGCTAAAAGAATTAATGACCATGCAGCGATAGCTATCTCTCTGTTATTGAACATTCTTATCAATTCATCAAGTATCATTACTTGAAGCAATAGAAAAATAAAAGGTACAGTATTTAAGTGTTAATTGCATTAAGTTCATCACTACTTAACTTAAAATTTTTATCAACAATAATCATTTTCTTAATTTCTCTCTCACCAAATTTTGTGTCGGAAAATGTTTTGGTTTTAGGATCATAAGCTACCAGTTTTTTTATATCATCCGGATCGATTTTAAATCGCAAATATTCTTTTTCATCTTTAATTACATCACAATTATAAAAATCTTTCACATCAAATGATGTATAACTAAAATCATTGTTACCTGTTCCATCAAACACCGGTGGCAGAATAGGAGCGACAATCTTTTTTAATTTTTTATCCAATTCATTAAACGGCAAAAATATTTGGAATTGATACGACTTATAGAAAAGAATAAACGTATGTGTCGTTGTGTTAATCTCAGGATCAATCTTCTTAAATAATACTGCAATTGGATCTTTATAGTTACCAGGTAATCCAAGTATTGATAAATACAGCGGCGTTTTTATTTGTAAATCATATGCATCACTTTGCAGGAATTTTAAAGCAAATTCGTAATCTTTTAATTCTTCTTCTGCTAATAGACATAGCGCAATTTTTAGGATGGCTTTATAAACTTTGATG
>JAEWJV010000140.1 GCA_023386395.1 Bacteroidota bacterium | reverse complement strand
ATAGAAAAATATACCGGCGTATTAAAAGCAAAAAACTTTGAGATATTCAGAGATTTCTTGAAGGAAAACGGCATGCAACATTTAGAAGATTCGTTTCTGCTGGCCTCAGGAAAATTACAGGCGCTTTGTTACAAAGCAGATATTGAAGCGGCCTTACGCACGAAAGGTTTCGGTGGCTTCCAGTTATTAGGGCTGAATGATTTTCCGGGACAGGGCACGGCATTAGTGGGCGTGGTAAATGCCATGTGGGGCGATAAAGGTTACATCAATGGAAAAGAATACAGCCTTTTTTGTAATAATGTAGTGCCACTGGTAAGGTTTCCAAAAATGATATATACCAACGATGAAACCATATCAGCGCCGGTTGAAATAGCCAACTATGGCAAAGCAGAAATTAAAAATGGTAAAGCAGGCTGGCTGATAAAAAACAAAGAAGGAAAAGTTTTGTTTCATGGAATATTAAATGCTGCTGATATTGCTTTCGGTAATGGTATTAATATCGGGGAAATAAAAGCATCGCTGTCGTCTGTTACCACCGCTGAACAATTAACGGTGGAAGTAAGCGTGAATGATTATACAAACACCTGGCAAATTTTTGTATATCCCAAAAAGCTGCCTGCGGTACAAAATGTTTATACAACACAAATATTAAATGAAAAGGCATTGCAGGTTTTGAATAATGGCGGTAACGTGTTGCTGAATTTAAAACAGGGAACACTTGCAAAAAATAAAGGCGGCGATATTCCAATTGGCTTTTCCAGCATCTTCTGGAATACTGCCTGGACGCATGGCCAGGCGCCACATACACTTGGCATTTTATGCAATCCAAAACATGCGGCTTTAAAATATTTTCCAACGGAATATTATTCAGATTATCAATGGTGGGATGCCATGAGCCACTCCAATACCATTATGCTGGATAGTGTTGCAAAGCATATTCAGCCCATTGTAAGAGTGATTGACGACTGGTTTACAGCAAGGCCATTAGGTTTATTATTTGAATGCAAAGTGAACAAAGGGAAACTGATCGTTTCAGGTATTGACCTTACAACAAATATTGAAGAGAGGCCTGAAGCAAAACAATTATTGTATAGTTTAGAAAAGTATATGGCTTCAGATCAATTCAACCCCACACAACAAATAGATATTGAAAAACTTCAAAGCCTGATGAATGAAACACCCATGTAAAGTATTCAGGATGTACATTAGGTGTTCCTTGAGGCCGTTGAAATAATAAAGCAAACGAATGAAAAATTATAACAGTACTTATATAACCGGCATATCATTTATATCGGCGCTTGGAGGATATTTATTTGGGTTTGACTTTGCTGTTATTGCAGGCGCTTTACCTTTTCTGCAGCAGCAGTTTGGCTTAGATGCTTACTGGGAAGGCTTTGCAACCGGCAGCCTGGCATTAGGCGCTATTATTGGTTGTTTGATAGCAGGCAATATTGCAGATAAGTTAGGCCGTAAAAAAGGCCTGCTCGTTGCAGCGGCATTATTCTTTGTATCATCTTTATGCATGGCCTTTTCGGTTAATAAAGATATATTCATAGCATCACGTTTTTTGGCAGGTATCGGCGTGGGCATGGCATCCATGCTTTCGCCTATGTATATCGCAGAAATTGCACCGGCAGATGTAAGAGGCAGAATGGTAGCCATTAACCAGCTTACCATCGTTACCGGAATTTTAATTACGAATATTATAAATTATAGTTTGCGAAATATGGGTGCAGATGCATGGCGCTGGATGTTTGGCCTCGGAACAATTCCATCAGGATTATTTTTTATAGGTGCATTGGCATTACCTGAAAGCCCGCGATGGCTTTTAAATGTTTCAAGGAAAGAAGAAGCGGTAAAAGTTTTAAGAAAGATTGGCAGCAATGTTTTTGCAGAAACTACTTTAGCATCCATTCAATCATCATTACCCGGGAATACAAAACAAGGTTATGCTGCCGCATTTAAGAAAGGTGTTTTACCTGCTGTAATGATTGGTATCGGGCTTGCTGTTTTTCAACAACTCTGCGGTATTAATGTGGTGTTTAATTATACACCGCGCATTTTTCAAAGCATCGGCGTATCGCAGGACAATCAACTATTACAAACTGTTTTCATCGGCATAGTAAACCTGGTTTTTACATTACTCGCCATGCTGCTGGTTGATAAACTTGGCCGCAAACCCTTAATGCTTATTGGTTCCGCAGGCTTATGTATTTTATATATTATCGTTGTACGCATGTTAGCCGCAGGTTCAACAACGGTATCATGGTTTTTATTATCATCCATTGGTATTTATGCAATGAGTTTAGCGCCGGTAACATGGGTGCTGATATCGGAAATATTTCCTAATAAAATACGTAGCGTGGCAACATCTATTGCCGTATTAAGTTTATGGGCAGCTTATTTCATTCTTGTATTTACATTCCCGGTTTTATTTGACAAGCTTGGCGATAAAACATTCTACATATATTCAGCTATATGCCTGATAGGTTTCGTTTTTGTTTATTTTAAAGTAAAAGAAACAAAAGGTAAAACACTTGAAGAACTGGAAATGGTTTTTCATTGATCAGACCAGGAGGCAAACTTTATTCAGTTATCATTTACTGTTAAGTTGTTCTGCCAGCCCGATAAGAAGTCCTTCGGCACTGCGGATATAGCAAAGACGATAAGCGTTTTCGTACTGAACTACTTCACCAACCAGTTGCGCACCATGCCCGGCGAGCCTGGACAGCAATTCATCTACGTCCTCAACAGCAAACATTACGCGGAGATAGCCAAGCGAGTTTACCGGAGCTGAGCGATGATCTGAAGCAATGGCCGGGGCAAGAAATTGTGAAAGCTCAAGGCGGCTGTGTCCATCCGGGGTCACCATCATAGCAATTTCTACGCGCTGGGAACTTAGCCCGGTAACCCGGCCGGCCCATTCACCTTCAATGGTAGCCCGCCCTTCAAGCTTCAAACCTATTTCAAGAAAAAAAGGAATGGCCTTATCAAGCGATTCTACAACGATGCCAACATTATCCATCCTTAGCAACCTGTTTGTTACCATGTTTTTTATTTTAAAAATGATAATTTTTATTCAAAAAGTACCTTTTATTAAGTGCATCGGCCAGAAAATGAAGTATCAACGGCTGTTGCTTAAGGATAGGTTTATCTTTTTGACAACCATAACCCTTCAAAGAAATGATAAGACAGGTAATACACTTTTTGCCAATTTTGTTCGGCCACCGGGCCGGGCCGGGTAATATGTCCCGCTTCGCCGGGCAATATCGTTAGAGTGGCATCTTTTATACCGGAAGCATACAGTTCAGCATTTAATTCTTTGGGTGCCACTACATCCGTCTCTCCTGCCACAATATAAACCGGCACATCAATATCGCTTAACCCCTTTTTTGTAAATCCCTGCCCGATAGCTGGTGCGAGTGCAAATACACCCTTAATCCGGCGATCTTTATAACTATCCCCTGAATGGGCCAGCGATGCCTGCAATATGCTGTTTTTGCCAAGCAATTCTATATATCTTTCTACCGAATTTCTTATCTGGGGAGGTAAATTTTCTGTATTGGAGGATGCCTGAAGCAATTCCAGGTTCAGCCTTGCCCCTGCCACTGCAACCGCTGTGTATCCTCCAAGGGAAAACCCTGCCACTGCAATTTTCGCTGTATCAATACGGGGGCCAAATATGGAATCTGCTAACAGGGATGTAAGCACCGCTGAGACATCCTGTGGCCGCTGCCACATTTGCTGGTCAGACAGGGAAAGAAAACCCGTTTCAGCGTCCCCTGTTGAATCTCCCCTATGCTGCACGGCAGCAACGATATATCCCCTGGCGGCGAGGTAAAAAGCCCATGCTGCGAGATCCATTGCCGTTCCCCCTGATCCGTGCGACAACAGTATTAATGGATATTTTTCCGGTCGTGTTACAAATGCACCGCCTTTTATAACCGGAACTTTGTCAGCATTTCCCACCAGGTAGGGGTTGCTGGTTTTGTCATACGAAGGATACCACAGCAGCACATGCACTGTCTTCGGCCCGGTACCGCTCCAGTTCTGCCGTTTAGGATCGATAAATTTGCGGCTGTCCAGGCCAACCGTTTGCAGTGGCTTACCGGCAACCTCTTTCGTCTCCGTTTGTGCATTAACAATAGCCAGCAGGCATAAGGTTATTAATAAGAGCAACAACAGTTTTTTTGTCATGCGTTTCAAGTATTTAAACCGTTTATTAAACAGGAATTTAGTCAACCGGAATATAGAGCTCCGTCAGCAGTTCGTCCTGCGGGGTATCGCGTTGATTATTTAAATAAACTTCGTATGCTTCATCCGCCCTGATATAATAGCCGCTTATCCAGCGCCAATAATTATATATATAGTTCCAGGTTTGCCATAACGTATTATAAGGGCCCCTGTGAAGAAATACAGCCCATCGGCCTGCACGGATATGCGTGCATCGTATTTCATCCAGGCCATCAAGCATTACTTCCCGCTTAAATACTATACCGGCGTCATAAGCACAGTTCGGGTGGTAAACAGAAGTAACGCCCCGGATCACGCCTAATCTTTTCAAAACAGCAGCCTCAAGCTGGTATTTTTTTAAAATGATAAACCACTTGTCAAAAGCTTCATAAAAGGCGCGGCCAATATGCTCACTGAGCAGCCCCCCATTGGCAACCTTCTTCGGCAGGTAATACAATGTAAATGCCTTATCTTCTATAATCCGGGGTATGAGTGCCGGGTTGCTTATCCTTTGCAAAGAGACAGGGGCGGGAAAGATTAGCGGTGCATTCCCGTAAAGCCGTTGAAACTGCGAAGGGGTGGCACCCGTTGTTTGTTTAAAAGACCTGGAGAAAGCTGAAGCCGTCCAAAAACCGGTTGCAATGGCAACGTCTGCAACCGGCACACCAGCCACCAGCATCCTGGCAGAATTTCTCATCCGTTGCTTTCGTATGTAACCAGCAAGCGTCTCTCCAGTAAATTCTCCAAATATCCGGTGAAAGTGATAAGGCGAATAACGCACAGCTTTGGCAATAAGATGGATATTGAGCGCTTCATCCCAATTTTCATCTGCAAAACGCATCGCAATATTTATACGCCTGCGATAATCCAAAACGGTGCTTGAATGGATTTCTCTAAATATATCCTTCCTTACTTCCACGGCTAATATTCAACTGGTTGAAGCGACTGCTTAAACTATCAGCTTCTTTCACAATATTAGATAAAAACACTTTCAGGCAGTGTTCCAATCTTGCTATTTTAAAAGGCGGCGGAATTTTTAATTAAACGATTGCCTGAACTCAAGGGGTGAAATATTCGTCTTTGTTTTAAACAGTTTGCTGAAAGACTGCGGATGTTCAAATCCCAGTTCATAGGCTATTTCGCTTACGGATAAACGGGTTGTGGAGAGCTTTTCTTTAGCTTTCTCAATGAGTTTATTATGGATGTGTTGCTGCGTGCTTTGCCCCGTCAATACCCTGAGCAAACTACTAAGATAGCCTGGCGAAATGTTTAATGTTTCAGAAATATGCTGCACGGTTGGCAAACCTTTTATCACCAGGTCATTACTGTCAAAATAACCCGAAAGAAGTTTTTCCAGCCGGTCAAGTACCTGGTGATTGGCAATTTTCCGGGTAATAAACTGCCGTTCATAAAAACGTTCTGCATAAGTAAATAATAAATCCAACTGGGCAATAATTACATCCTGGCTAAACCTGTCTATGTTGCTGTGATACTCCCGCCGAATGTTTTGAATAATGTTGTATATGATGGCTTCTTCTTTGTCGGAAAGAAACAGGGCTTCATTTACGGCATAATCAAAGTAGGGATACTTTTTTATGTTTTTGGCCAGCGGCGTGTTCCAGAGAAAATCGGGATGAATGAGTTACAGCCAGCCTGAATGTTTTGGAATCACATCTTTATCCACCTCAATACTAAAAACCTGGCTGGGCGCCATAAAAAATAAAACGCCTTCATCAAAATCATAATCCTGCTGGCCATATTTTATTTTGGTATTTGATGTTCTTTTCAGGGCAATAGAATAAAAATCAAGCACCCAGCTTATGGAATTGTTTTCAGGCAAATTATTTATTGAATCAAAATCTATGATGCTTATTAAAGGATGTTCAGGCTTTGGCAAATTCCTGAACTGGTGAAGTTCACTAATCGTTTTTATCCTGTATAGCTTTTTGTTTGCCATGCTATAAATATAATTATTGCTGATTGTACACGGCAGCAAATTCCTTTGCAAAGGCGGCAATTTTAACCTTGCCAAATGCAGCCGGTTTATTTTGCTCGTAATCTTCGCGTAAAATTCCGCTGTGTATTGCCAATCCTAATTCTACCAGGCTGTGTGCCACACCTTCGGGAATAGCATTGCCCAAAAGAGCTTTCAATACCTGTTCTTCCGGCAATATTTTCCATTGCAAACCCGGTATGCTAATTGCCGCTCCCAGGCTTTGTGCAACTTCACTACAGGTACGCTCATCGCTTACAACATAACGAATTTTTTGAGTTCCGTTCAAGTGTGTAATCTCTTCGGCTATAGCGCCGGCAATATCTATGGGCGAAACTAATGGCAGCTTGTCGTTATCTCCATAAACCGAACCTATAAAACCTGCATGTTTAATCATTGCCGCAAAAGAAAACAGGTTATAATAAAAGTATCCGGGCCTGATGTGTGTAAGCGATATACCCGGAATGGCGTTAAAAATTGTTTCTACTCTGTGGGAGCCTGTAATAAATCCTGTTCCCTTTTCCAAATGCGCACCATAACTGCTTAAATGAATGACTCTTTTTACACCTGATTGCCGGATAGAGCTTGCATAAATTTTCCCCGTTCTTTCATAGTATGCAATTTGATCCGCCTCACTGAAATTGGGTGGAATCATACAATAAACTGCTGCTGCGTTTTTAAAAACCGGAATTAAAAAGCTTATGTTTTCTACAGAACCAATTGCGGCTTTGGCACCAATGGCCTCTATCTCTTTTTGCCTGCCGGCGTTATTACTTATAACGGTAACAGAATGTCCTTGCTGTATCAAAGTTTGTGCGAGCGGTTTGCTGATATGACCTAACGAACCGGTTAATACAATATTCATTTTCTATGTTTTATTTTGACAGTACAAAATTGTACAGTCTTTAAAAAAGAGATTTAGCCATATCTGCTATTGTTGTAGCCAAAATGAATATTTACATATACGCATATTGAACAAACAACACAAGAATAAAAAAGATGCCGGGGAGTGAAGAAATGAATAATGATATTTATCTCTGAGGATGTTTAATAACGAGGCCGTCTTATGGCACCTCATTTGTTAACTTACAATATCTGCAACCTGTTTTTATAATTCTATTTAAATGCCAGCTAATAAAATCCATATAGGTACTTCAGGATGGCTTTATAAACATTGGATTGGGCGATTTTATCCTGAGGGAAGCAACTCAAAGCAGCAATGGCAATTCTATGCCGGCCATTTCGATACCGTTGAAATAAATAATTCTTTTTACAGGTGGCCTGATCGTTCAGTATTTGAGGGATGGTATAAAAACTCACCACAGAACATGCTGTTTTCGGTGAAAGCAAGCCGCTTCATTACGCACATGCGAAAGCTTACACAACCGGAAGCACCCGTTACAAAACTATTTGATAATATAACTGCGTTAAGAAATAAGCTGGGACCGGTTTTATTTCAGCTCCCACCAAAATGGAAAATAAATGTAGCAAGGCTAAGCGATTTCCTGGAGGCCTTGCCAAAAGGTTACAGGTATGCGTTTGAATTCAGAGATGATACGTGGTATCATGAAGATATATATCAGCTACTGCAGCAACATAACTGCGCCTTCTGCATATATCAACTCGGAGGCCATACTTCTCGCATGAGGATTAC
>JAEWJV010000053.1 GCA_023386395.1 Bacteroidota bacterium | reverse complement strand
AATAAGCAGGATCGATACAAACAACTTCTCTTCCTGTTTCCAGCAAAAAATCCGTGTTCGAACACGCAGCCACAACACCTTTTTCTTTATCTCCCTTGCCTTTGAATTCAATGGTAATGCCGAGCTCGGCAAAAGCCATTCTTATAAATTCACGCACTTCAGTGGTAATGCCTGTGGCAATTACATAGTCATCAGGTGCATCCTGCTGCAATATGCGCCACATGGCTTCCACATAATCTTTGGCATGTCCCCAGTCACGCCTGGCATCAAGGTTTCCCATATACAATTTATCCTGCATGCCGAGCGCTATTTTAGCAACACCGCGTGTAATTTTCCTGCTCACAAAAGTTTCTCCGCGCAAGGGGCTTTCATGATTAAATAAGATGCCATTGCAGGCATACATATCGTAAGATTCGCGGTAGTTTACCGTAATCCAGTAAGCATACAATTTGGCCACTCCATAAGGTGAGCGGGGATAAAACGGCGTGGTTTCTTTCTGCGGTATTTCCTGCACCAGGCCATAAAGCTCAGAAGTGGAGGCCTGGTAAATACGTGTCTTTTTAATCAATCCCAATAACCTTACAGCTTCCAGTATCCTTAAAGTACCGATACCATCGGCATTGGCTGTATATTCAGGTGTATCAAAGCTCACTTTTACATGGCTCATAGCGCCAAGGTTGTAAATTTCATCGGGCTGAATTTCCTGTATGATGCGGATAAGATTAGCTGAATCTGTAAGGTCGCCATAATGCAGTTTAAGCCGTACGTTTTTATCATGCGGGTCCTGGTACAAATGGTCGATGCGGTCTGTATTGAAGAGTGAGCTTCTTCGTTTTATGCCATGCACTTCATACCCTTTTGATAACAATAACTCGGTAAGGTAAGCGCCGTCCTGGCCGGTAATACCGGTAATTAAAGCTTTTTTAGACATAAATATTTTATTATATTTTATATATCTATAGGGTGGACGCAGCAAATATTAATTACAAATAGGTAATAAGCAAATTATTTTTCAATATCTCAACAACAGGTTCCTTATTTCGGCGTAGTCTTCTTGGCTACATCGTCGTGTTATCAAATCTTTGATTTAATCTTCATTTATTGTCGGAGGAGTTTTACATACTCTACCTTCCGGGAATTCCTGTAAATAACCTTCAACATATACACGCCGGCAGTAAGATTACGGCCAGGCATCAATTGAACGGTATATTTTCCTTTTGGAACCCTGCCCAGGTTTTGGGCAAAAACCGGTTTGCCGCTTACATCATACAACTGAACTGTTACTTCATCTTCTTTCGGCGAAGATAGAGATAGCGTGAAATTATATGTGAATGGGTTAGGGTAAACGGATAGGTGGTTATCCTCTGCCGCTTTTGCTGTACTTGCCTGGTTGAGCGATGATACCGTTTTGCTGCTGCTCACGGTGGCCGCCTGAACGGCAGGCGGTTGCGGCAATGCAGGAACGCTACTTGCTGAAGGCTCGGTTTCCTGTATCACCAAAGCGCCTAATAAGCCAAATTGGGAATAAATGCTATTTGGAGCAATGATAATGACTGCTTCGCCGTTTTCATCAGGCGTCACATCATACAGGGTTATTGTACCATCCGTATTAAAAGATGCATTCAATACCACCGTTTTATTATTAACCCTATAGGATGTATTTACATCACCGCCTATATTGGCGCTGGCGAAAAAGGTCAAATCGTATTTCTTATTCAGATTTAACCCTGTGAGCTTCATAGTTGCGCCCGACCCTGCAAACAAACCGTAACAGTCTGTCAATACTTTATCGGGGTATACACCGGAATTATTGCCAGTAACTGTTCCAGGCCCATAAATACCTGCAAATAAGCTTGTTTCCTCCAATCCAATACTGGACGGAATACTGGTATCATCCATCAGGTTATTCCATTTGATGCCAATATCCGGTAAAGCGGCGGTATTGTTCCAAGGCGCGCCTGCATTATTAATAAAGGTAAAATTTACATACACTGCCTGGATGTAGGTGGTTACGGCAACAGGGCTGCAATAGGCAGATTGGGCTCCGGTTTTAATTGCCCGTACAGTGTAATAGTAAGTATGCCCTGGTAACAAACCAGAGTCAGCATACCTGGTAACATCGCTGTCAACGCTGGCTATCATGGTATAATTCGGATTTGTAGTATCTGATGCCCTCCATATCTCGAAACCAGTTTCATCAAAGCTCCTGTCGGCCCATTGCAGGCTGGCTGTATTTTTTGTTTTATTCACTGCCCGCAGACCGGAAGGAGGCAATAGGGTTTGGGCGTTGTCATAACCCTGTATCACCAGGCTGTTCAGGTAAGCATAATCAGACCCGGAAGCTTTTGACACTTTGATCGTTACCATGCCATTGGCGTTAGGTATGATGCCGTTGATGGCTGCCGTAGTATTAATATTATGAGTGGCATTGAGACCGGCAATCTGCCCGTTAATCGTAAAATTGGTATGACCTTTCAATCCGTCATCATGGCTGTTGAAGAATACGAAGTTGTATTTTTTATTCCTGTCTAAACCCGATACCTGTATGGAATCTGTTTTTGTACCGCCTTCGTAAATACCGGTACGCATCACCGTTTCAGGATATACCCCTTTATTATTGCCAGGCTGCATGCCGCCTGCAAAATTCCCCTGGAAACCGTTCATGATTTTTATAGAAGCTGCGGTAGTGCTGCCATTATCATTCCTGAGATTGGATAAGATGGCACCTGGGGACGGCCATGCTGTAAAATTATTCCAGGGTGCCGGTGCCTGGCTGCCATCGGAAAAATTTATATACACCGATTCCATATTGGCATCGGTAACAGTAATATTGAAGGAAACCGTACTGCTGGAATCGCTGTTGTCAGTGGCAGTTATTTTTATATCCTCAAAAACACCGGTTGTGCCGGCAGAAGGAATTATGGTAATGGTCCCATTGCCATTGCCTTTATCTGTAAAGCTGGCAAAAGAAGGCAGGTTAGACACTGTTAATCTTACCTGGTTGTTTATATCATCCTTTGCGGTGATATATACTGTTTGCTGCTGGTTATTTTTAATCAATATGTCTGCAATCGGGGTGATTACCGGGGGGTTGCCAGATGTAAGGATGCCGGCAACGTTAGAAGCATCAGAAAGCCCGCTGGAATTAGCAGTCTTTACGATATAATAATACTGTGTATTCCCGGCAGCAGAGCTATCCGCATAGCTGGTTGAATTATGGGGCAGGCCATCCCTGATGAGGGTGAAAGGCCCCGTTGCATTTTCTGAACGGTACACCTGGTAAGCGGTTTCGTTATAGGCTGCATCATGCCAGGTCAGGTCAACGCCATTTCCGCCCCCGGCCGCAGCAACCAGGGATGTGGGAGTAGCCGGTTTCACACTGTCCGCATAAATATATTGTACTACAATGGCGTTAAGATAGCCTGCCGGCGTATTTCTTCCTTTAGACATGGTGAATGTAACCGTTCCGTCAGTTGCAGGTTGAACATTGCTGAAGTCTGCAGTATGAGTTGTATTATTTTGTACGGCCAAAGATTGGGGTTGAGCTCCTACGGTAAATACGGTGCTGCCATTATCCTCTGCACCCATCCAGTTGCTACCGGCATAGAAGCTGATGCGGTATTGTTTGGTAGGGTCTAAGCCTGTCAGCTTACCGGTTACGTTTTCAGGTCCGCCGAATATGCCGAAATAATAATAATCTTTTAATACAGGGTCGGGATATATCCCTGAATTATTGCTGGTTTGCGGCCCCTCATGCCAGGTGGCCCACCAGTTGGTTGGCAGGGATAATCCGATAGTGGTCGTTCTGTCCATATCATCCTTAAAGCCGGAAGAAACAGGACCTGTTACATTATTCCAGGGTGAACCTATAGGATCGTTTTCCTTAAACCGTATGTAAACGGTTTGTGAAGGGTCCACATCGTTTACCCTTAGGCTAAATTGTCGGGTAACTGAACCACCATTACCATCATCAACAGTCACCTGTATTGTGTAGGTTCCGGAAGCACCGTAGCCGGGTTTTAATACCAGGTTGGCTTTGCCACGGCTCACGGGTACGATTGAATAAGCCGGAGATTCGGTTGCGGTAAAGGATAAGCTATCACTTGCGTTTTGGTCCGTTGCGGTTAAGGGAATGTCGAGGCTTTCACCTTCGTTCATGGTATAGTTGCCGATGCTGTCAAATATTGGGTAATAATTATCATTTACCGTTAAGTTAAAGATTGTACTGTCCGTACCTCCTGTATGGCCATCCCCTACTCTAATTTTAATGTCGTTATATTGTCCTTTTTGAATCGTTGAGGGATCAAAAATTAATAATGCTGTATCTGTTCCATTTTTAATTAAAGACGCAAATTTTGGGCGTTGGTAAATAGAAAAGTTTAATGTGTCAGCGTCTAAATCTAAAGCAATTACACGCAGAGTTGTTTGGACACCGGCAGGTATAGCTATATTGGCAAACTTGGTAATTACCGGCGGGTTGTTTTGCGTTTTTGCTATTTTTGCAGGTTTGTCAGCAGAAACCGAAGTGGCTCCAACGGTTTTAATTTTATAAAAATAAATAGTATTACCATATAAACCTGTATCAATAAAGGATGTTGTATTAGCTGGCAATATTGCAGCAGGTTTAAAATGAAAGGAATCAACTGCAGAACGGAATACCTGGTAATTAACCTCAGCAGTATCCACATCATTCCAGGTAATTTGTATGGAGGAAGATGAGAGCGCTACAGCCTTCGGGTTGGTTGGGGATTTTGGTGCCGGTAGTTTAAAAGTTTTACTAGGCACATAATTAGTAAATGGTGATGTGCCATAGTTATTTACAGCATTTATTTTATAATAATAGCTTGTATTGGCTGTCAGCCCTGTATCTATGAAATGCGTACTATTAGAATCTGTAGTATAAATTATATTATAATCTATATTAGGTTTAGTAGATCTGTATATTTGAAAACCGATCTCATTATTGCTTTTATCTAACCAGTTAAGAATTATTTTATTGTAAGCACATGCTTTAACAATAAGGCTGTCGGGATATTTTGGTACTGTGTCTGCTTGAATATGATTATCTGTAAAGTATTTATCCTCAATTAAATGATAATTTGCGTCACCAAAAAGTTGTGATTTAAGCCACTCCAATTTGATTCCTTTATTGTTTTTATATTGAAAGAAAGCTATAGTGATAGGATAAACGCCCTTTGTTAAATATATTGTAGCAACTTTACTTTTTGATGTATTGAGATGATCATTATCGATCAATGGTGTTGAATCCGAATTATATGTATTAAGCCACAATTTACTGCCATCATCTGAAGTAAGTCTAAATTTATAAGTGCCTGTAATCGGAATATTAATATGCCCTTCCCATAAAAAAGCAAATTGATTAGGTTTTAAGTTAGACGTTAAATCTATATTTGAGGATACCCCAGTTTTTATTGGTGTAAGGATATCAAAATCAGGAAGATTAGTCCATCGTCCTTCATAATATTTATAAAATAACCCTCTCAGAACAGCAGGTGCGCTTACTAAGTTGCTCTGCACAGAATAATTTCCGTTTAAGTCAACCGCTTTTACATAGAAGGAATATACCCTACCTTGCTCTAAGCCATTAATAATAATGGTAGTGTCTGTAGTAGTGTAGCAATTATTGCCATTTAGATATATTAAATATTTTTTCATTCCTACATCATCTGTAGAAGTATTCCATTGTAGCTTTATAGACGAATTAGTAGCGTACATAATGGTTAGTGATCCCGGTGCAGTTGGCGGGATTTTATCTTCATTTGTAGTTGTGCTGGCAATATTCGAGAATGGTGCGGAGCCATTGTTATTAATAGCTCTTACTTTATAATAATAAATTGTATTTGAAATCAATCCTTTATCACTGAATGATAGGGAGTCGGCAGGTGCTTTTCCGATAAATTTATAATTGCCATCTTGACTAGTACTTCGGTAGATTTCAAAAAAAGTTTCATTATATTTTGGATGTGGATTGTTTTCCCATCCGAGTACTATTTCTGTGGCCGATACGGAAGAAGCTATCAATTTATTAGCAGAGTCTGGTGCACCGGAACCTTTTGAATCTATTACTGTGAAGGGTTGACTATAAACGGTAGAGCATCCATATTTTTCTGTAGCGGCCGCAATATATTGTCCAGGTTGAGTTGCTTTGAGTATCCTTTGCGTACCAATCACGGCATCGCTGCCAACCTTCTTCCAAATATAACTTATATAATCATTATCAGGTATTTCTAAATTTACGTAATTCTTCCCATCGCCTGATGTAATTACATCACTCATTAAGCCTGATACGACTATAGGGGGCGTTAAAGTCGGTAGTGTAATATGTATCAATACTGGGATATGCGACCAATCAGACCAAGTGGAGCCGCGCAAAACGCGAGCTTCATAAGTGCCAAGTGATGTAATATGGATTGAATTTTCTTCAGCACCTTGCATAATAATCCCATTTTTTCTCCATTGGTAACTATCAAACCCTGCTGCAACCCCCATAGTAACATCAATATTATTGCTATCGCAAAATCCGGCTCTGCCATATAATACCCATGGATTGGAACAATATCCTCTTAACATAAAAGGAAAAAAGTCCGGTTCAGCAAAAGCACTATCCCATGTATTATGACCTGTATTAGCATATATAGCATATTTATAATTACCTCCGGCAGCAACCATTGCATCGTCCACTTGTTCTGCGGTGGAGGGCGCAGGTGAACCATCTAACGCTCCCTGGAAATTCCACATGGGAGTAAATTTCACCTGATTTATAACAGACGGGTCTTTATATCCAATTGAAATATTTGACATTGGCATGGCCGCACTGATATAAGTTGTATAATTCATGGCCATGTCCCAGGAAGCTTGCCCACCAGAGGATAGCCCGTTTGCGCTAATGCAAAATGGGTCTACCTTATTGTTGACCGCCATGTAATTGATAATATCAATTATTCTTAAATAAGACACCGTCCCCCAAAAACCCTGGCTTTGCGGAAAAAGTACATAACCATCAAACACGTCATCATCCACAGCATCCATATAGGGCTTGCCTCCATGGTAAAGTTGGCTTTCATTATCCGTAATAGGCCCAGCTTCCCCGCCCCCGTGAAATACAATAGCCAAAGGATATTTTTTCCCGTTGTTTGTTAAAGCATTATAGCTTTTGGGAAATTTTAAACGAAAACACATTCCTTGGTAGATATAAGCCTTGTAGGAATCTGAGTTCCAAGACACTTTTTTTGTCCTCACCCATTTGCCTATTTGCCCATAAGGCGGTTCTACGGGTGGGTTTGAAGGATCGTATTCAACTACCGGATCGTTAGGGTTTAACACAGACTGGGCTGCGGATTGTTTTTGGCAAAAAACGGCAAAATAAAGCAACAGGGAAAAAAGGTAAAATTTTTTCATTGGACACGATTAATCAACAAATATTCAGTGGTAAGGCAAACCGGTGAACAGCGTTACCTGCGGATATCACCATATTATTCCGGTAAAGCAGGCCGGAAGGATGACCAGGGTGCGGATGTTACAATACGGATTTTACACTTTACACAATAAAACTAAGGCTTAGTATTTTTTTGATTTTCGCAGATTGGCGAATTGGTGATATTAATCTGTGAACGTCTCATATTAGAAGGCGAACGAATAAAGGGTTGGTTATTTTCAGTATCCTAAGGATGCAGCTATATTTTACGGTTGCTATCCACTAAATCCTTAGCATTAAAAGCATTATAATAAATGGAAAGTGAATAATGAGAAATTGGTTTTATAGCAAAAAATAATTTCTTTGCACCACAATAATAAATGTAGATGCAAGTAATATTGGCTTTAATATCATTAACTGTAATATAATCAATAGGGTACATTTTAAAAAAAAATAAATATGAAAATAATTGTAGTAGGTACAGGATATGTTGGACTTGTAACCGGTGCGTGCCTTGCAGAAGTGGGCACCGAAGTTATTTGCATAGATGTAAACAAAGAAAAAATAACAAATCTTCAAAAAGGCATCCTGCCCATTTACGAACCGGGCCTTGATGTAATTGTAGAAAGAAATTTTAAAAAAGGAAGGCTGCGCTTCAGTACAGATATTGAAGAAGCCATTAAAGGCGCACAAATTGCATTTATTGCAGTAGGTACACCACCGGGCGAAGATGGCAGCGCCGACCTTAAATATGTATTACAGGTTGCTGACCAGGTTGGCACCTATATGGATGGTTATTTAATTGTTGTAACAAAAAGTACTGTTCCTGTTGGCACTGCATCCAAAGTAAAGAAAGCTATAAAAGCTGCCCTTGAAAAACGCAATGCTCCGCTTGAGTTTGACGTGGCATCCAATCCGGAGTTTTTAAAAGAAGGCGCTGCTGTTGATGACTTTTTAAAACCAGACCGCATTGTTATTGGCGTTGAAAATGAAAAGGCAAAGTCGCTGCTTCGCCAGTTATATGAGCCTTTTGTGTTGAACGGCCATCCTGTTTTATTCATGGATATTCCATCCGCCGAAATGACGAAGTATGCAGCCAATGCTATGCTCGCAACAAAAATTTCTTTCATGAATGAAATTGCCAACCTGTGCGAACGCGTTGGCGCTAATGTAAACGAGGTGCGTAATGGCATTGGTTCAGACCCGCGCATCGGCAACCGCTTTATTTATCCGGGCATTGGTTATGGCGGTTCCTGTTTTCCAAAAGATGTAAAAGCATTAATACGCACAGCCGGTGAATACGAATATAACATGCGCATTCTTCAATCGGTGGAAGATGTAAATGATGATCAGAAGAAAGTAATGTTTGAAAAAATTAAAAAGCATTACAACGGAGATATCGCCGGTAAAACATTTTGTATCTGGGGCCTTTCATTCAAACCTCAAACAGATGATATGCGTGAAGCGCCTTCGCTTGTTTTAATAGATGCCCTGCATGAAGCAGGTGCTATGGTGCAGGCGTATGATCCGGTTGCCATGAAAGAAGCGGAACATTTATTACATGGCAAAGCTTCTTTAAAGAAAGATGAAACGGCAGCAGCCGAAAATGCAGATGCGATTATCCTGGTAACCGAATGGCCTGAATTCCGCCTGCCGGATTGGGATTCAATTGTAAAGAAAATGAAAGGCAGGGTTATCTTTGACGGCCGTAATATTTACAACAACGAAGAAATGAAAAGGCTCGGCTTTATTTATCATGGAATCGGAAGAGAAACTAAGGATTAGGCGCACTCAGAATTTCCCTGGACAGCGCAGTCAAGGAGACTGCGCTGTCCTATTGTCAAATCTTTAATTTGAATTTTTCCTGCCTAACAATTTCACCCAAACATAATCATCCATTATCCTGTTATTTTTTATAACTGCTTTGCGGCGGATGTTTTCAAGATAAAAACCATTCCTGTGCAACACCCGCATAGATGCTTTATTGAATTCAAACACTTCGGCAAATACGCGCACAACATCAAATTCTTTTTCAATATAATTAAGCAGGATGCGCACCGCCCTGCCAGCAATACCTCTGTTCCAGAATAGCTCTCCCACAAAATACCCTATTTCCATGTTTTTACGATGTATATCTGTTTGAGGTGTACAGCCAATGCTGCCCGCGAGCCTTTCATTATAAATAATCGCAAAGTTCAGTTGGGGCTTTTGCCGCCTGCAATGTGATATCCATGCCTCAGCATCTTTAAGTTTGTAAGGATGCGGCAGGCTATCCCTAACATTATTCCAGATATTCCTGTTGTTGGCGATTAATGTTAGTTGCGAAGCATCTTCTTTTTTCCAGGGGCGCAAGTAAATTTCAGAATTCATCAGTTTGGTCGGCTCATATGAATGGCTTAATTCAACAAAGCGTTGTTTAATAAATGCAGCGCTATATCTTTCAAATGCACTGGCACATATATCTCTATATCACCAAAGGCAAGATAACTGCTGTCCTGCCTGTTTAAAATTACGGCGCGAATATCATTTCCTTCAAGCTTGCCTTTAATAATATTTGCTTCAAGATAATTTCTGGTGCTATATAATTTAAACCAGCCCTGCATATTTTTATGCAATATTCATCATTAAAAGAAAGAACAGGTCAAGAATAACTAAAAATAAAATAATAAGGCTCAATTTATTCTGCGACTTCCTCGTTTTTATAAGCCTCTCGCCACGTGTGGTATAGATGCTGTATTTACTGAAATAAAACCAGTCGGCCAGGCTGTTAAACTGCGATTTGGCTAAAAAAGAATAGGTTTTAATAATGATGAAAAATCCAATAATTGCAGAGGTTATGTAGAAAATAGTATAATAGGCGTTCATATAAGCGGTTACATTTTTTTAATTAAACGCAAAGCTATCTATTAGCGGCATATACAGTACTAAAGTTTTGAAAAACATTCTTTTAATATTTTAAATACGGAGGGAGCGTTCAGTTTATTCAATGCCCAAATCCTTCTGTATCTGTTCCAGTGCCCTTCCTTTTGTTTCGGGCACTTTGGTTAAAACCCATATAAGCTGCAGTACCATCATGAATGAAAAGAAAGCAAAGATGGGCCACGGGTTATCTTTAAAAATCCCTTTCTTATCATCAATGAAAATAGGGGATATTAAGGTAATGAAGGCGGCACAAACCCAATGTGTTCCTGCCCCGAAAGACTGGCCCATGGCACGGATCCTGTTCGGGAAAATTTCTGAAATAAAAACCCATATCACTGCACCTTGCCCTATTGCATGTGATGCGATAAACATGGCTAAAAATGTAACCAACAAGCCCGCACTTAAGTGGTTATAAAAACACCATGCCACTGCCGCTAAACTTATAATATACCCGATTGACCCGATTAATAATAAAATCTTTCTTCCAATGCGGTCAATAAAATATAAACCTACAAAAGTGAATACAAGGTTAGTCCCGCCAATTATAATGGAACTTTTTAAGGAATCATTCGCCGCCAGGCCAGCACTTTCCAGTATGCGTGGCGCATAATATAAAATGAAGTTGATGCCTGAGAATTGATTAAAGAAAGCAATAAAAAAAGCAAGGCTTAGAATGGTTATATGCTTTTTGCTGATAAACGGCGTTTTTTTCCCGCTGCTATCTTCATGTTGGACAGCATTCTTAATTTGTTTGATCTCCTCGTCCGTATTGCCCACGCCCAGTTTCGATAATATCTTCCGGGCTTCATCGTCTTTTCCTTTTGTAACAAGCCAGCGTGGGCTTTCCGGGATGCCTATCACCAGAATTGAATAAATAAGTGATGGTACTGCCATAACACCAAGCATCCAGCGCCAGTCGTTACTTCCGCCCACGCCTTTTAAAAGATAGTTTGAAATGTAGGCTATTAATATGGCAAATACAATATTGAACTGGTACATCGCAACCAATCTTCCTCTTGATGAAGCTGTTGAAATTTCTGAAACATAAGTGGGTGCTGCCACAGACGATGCGCCAATACCAATGCCGCCGATAAAGCGAAAGAAAGAAAAGGTATATGGATCTGGCGCCAATGCGGAGCCAAAGGATGATACAGTAAAAAGAACCCCGATCCATATCAACACTTTTTTCCTTCCGAATTTTTGAGTGGGAATACCACCACCCAATGCACCCAAAACCGTTCCCCACAAAGCCATCGACATAATAAAAAAGCCATGTTGCCACGGCGTTAAATGCCAAAGCTCCTGTATGGGCTTATCAGCGCCCGATATAACCACTGTATCAAACCCAAAAATAAAACCCGCTAGTGCCGCGACTAAAGAAATACCAAATAAACTTTTTCCTTTTGCTGAGATACCAGGTGTATCAATATTGGCTTGCATAAAATTTAATTAATGGCTGTAAGCAATATGGTTTGTAAAAGTGCTTTGCCAAAATACAATGTTATTCGCAGCCGGAAATATTTTTTCAGTAATAAACAAAATAAAAACCCGGCCTGGAAAAGCCGGGACGTATTTAAATGAGAAAATTGCCTATGTAAAAAATTTAATTGTAACAATAATTACCAAGCCATATATGCGGGTCAAGAGAAGTCGTGTTTTTTATTGTTGATGGAAACACACTATACAATAATTGTATAAAAGAAAAGCCAGGCCGTATCTGCCACAGGTAAAGCTTTGGGTTTTCTCCCGCTTCAAATACTTCCGGTAAAATCTCGCAGATCAAACCATTGGCACAAATTGCTTCCATCTGCTCCTGCGCTGTCATATTTGCTGAAGGTTGTATTTCCTTACTGCACCATTCCCGCTGGGCAAAAGAATTATTGGTAACCAGCAGGATTTCTTTTTGAGTAGCATTTGTTTTCATCTTAATGCATTTTATTTATTCGCTAATCAAAATTTCAATGTTTTAAAGATGTTGAAACTTTATGACCACAACCGGTTCGCGAAACCGTCTTCCGGCTTGTGCAATTGCACCATAAAATTCAAACAGCTTTATTTATTAG
>JAEWJV010000637.1 GCA_023386395.1 Bacteroidota bacterium | reverse complement strand
TTGGTACACAGGGTAATGAAATATGGAATAATGTGAAATACTGGACCGACCTGTTCCCTACATTCGTTGGTGCAAAAAGTAAAACAGCCTTATACGATTCATGGACACCGGAGCATACAAATGCTTCAGCTCCCATGGTTTCCAGCAATAGTTATTTCAGCACAGCAGGTGTGGCCTCATCATGGTATGTTCAAAATGGTTCTTATTTAAGGTGTAAGTATATGGTTTTGGGTTATACGCTGGGTGCTAACAACCTGGGCAAAACAGGCATTCAAAGCCTGAGGGTATATGTTCAGGCAGCTAATTTGTTTACCATAACAAAATATGCTGGTGTTGACCCGGAAATTAACAGCAGTGCCGGCGATGATACACAATCAAGGGATTTTGGTGTGGATGAGGGTTCTTATGCAAATCCAAAACAATTTATCATTGGCTTAAATGTTAAGTTTTAAATTAATTATTACCTAAAAGAAATTAACATGAAATCATTTCGAATTATAATTCCTGTTACTGCTATAATTGCTGTAGTAGCATTTTATTCCTGTAAAAAAGACTTCCTGACACATACGCCGCAAGGGCAGTTAAGCGCCGATGTGCTGGCCTCGCCCACGGGTATTAATGCATTATTAATAGGCGCTTATGCCGCCCTGGATGGCCAGAACGTTGGTAATGGAACACCCTGGGGTTCTTCTGTGAGCAACTGGATATGGGGAAGTGTAATGGGCACAGATGCTTCAAAGGGCAGTTATGCCGGTGACCAGCAGGGCATGAATGAAATATTTAATTACCAGTCAAGCACTTCCAACAGCTTTTTTGAAGATAAATGGAAAGCTGATTATGAAGGGATAAGCAGGTGCAATAATGTGCTTAAGGTTTTACCTCAGATTACAACCATGTCAACGGCTGATACTACCAATATCGCTGCACAGGCAAAATTTTTAAGAGCGCATTATTATTTTGATCTTAAAAAAATGTTCAATATGGTGCCGTGGATAGATGAGACCACCACTGATTATAACCAGCCTAACAATACAGATGTATGGTCTAATATTGAAGCCGATTTTAGCTACGCTTACGATAACCTCCCGGAAACACAATCTGAAGCTGGCCGTGTAAATAAATGGGCAGCAGGCGCATATCTTGGCAAAGCTTATTTATACCAGGGAAAATATGCAGATGCAAAAACAATTTTCGACAATATTATTGCCAACGGTAAAACATCATTGGGCGTAAAGTATGATTTGTTCACAAACTTTGAAGACAACTGGCGCCCTGAAGATGAAGCCATCAGCCCGGAAGCCGTTTTCCCTGTTGAAATGACGGCTAATGCAGGCAGTTTTGATAATGCCAATTATGGTGATATGCTGAACTTCCCTTACGGAAATAGCCCTTTTGGATGCTGCGGTTTCTATCAGCCAAGGCAGGACCTGGTAAACTCATACAGGACTGACGCTAACGGATTACCATATCTTGATACCTATAATGACCATGCTGTAAAAAGCGATATGGGAGTTGGTTCAGGCCAGCCTTTTACACCGGATGCAGGTAATCTTGATCCAAGGCTTGACTGGACTGCAGGCAGGCGCGGTTTGCCTTTCAACGACTGGGGCATTCATCCGGGCGCAGACTGGATCAGGGACCAGGCTTATGCAGGCCCTTATGCTAATAAAAAGAATATTTACTGGCAGGCTACATCTCAATTCCATGATGGTTCTTCATGGGCACCGGGATCAGCAATTAACTATCTCGTGATCCGTTTTTCTGATGTGTTATTAATGGCTGCAGAATCTCATGCACAAACAGATGATCTTGCCGGTGCACAGGCTTTGGTGAACAAAGTGCGTAACAGGGCTGCAAATAAATCCGGATGGGTGTATAAATACAAAGATGATTCTGACCCTACGGGCGGATTTTCTACAACCGCAGCTGCCAATTACGTAATAAGCCCTTATCCTGCCGGTTATTTCAGCAATAAGGATATAGCATTAAAGGCAATCTATTTTGAACGCAAACTGGAACTTGCCATGGAAGGTCATCGCTTCTTCGACCTCGTTCGCTGGGGTATAGCAGAATCTACTATAAATACATTCCTTACTTATCAGAAACCATTCTCTGCAGATATAGCAACTGCTTCAAAATTTGTTGCTCCAAAGAATAACTATTTCCCAATCCCGCAAAACGAAATAGATATTACAACGGTAAATGGAGAGAAAACGCTAACGCAAAATCCGGGATACTAATTCTGAATTTTTCAATGTAAAAAAGAGGAAGTTTAAAACTTCCTCTTTTCATTTATAACTGCATGAGAATCGCTTTTTTAAGTTGCTGGCTGCTGCTGGTATTTTCTTTCTGTAATAAACAGAAAACGCTCTTCTCTGAAATTCCGCAAACCAAAAGCGGCATTTCATTTTCAAACATCATTACAGAGAATGATAGTATAAACATTCTTGATTATGAATATGTTTATAATGGAAGTGGTGTTGGGATCGGAGATTTTAACAGGGATGGATTGCCGGATATTTACTTTACAGGCAGCATGGTATCGAATGAACTATACCTAAATAAGGGCGGTTTAAAATTCAGGAATGTAACACAAGCTTCAAATACGGCAGGCGAAGGCAAATGGTGTAACGGCGTAAGCGTTATTGATATAAATAATGATGGCTGGCCTGATATTTTTGTAAGTGCAACGCGTAATTCAAATGCCAATGAACGAAAAAGCATTTTATATATAAACCAGGGGTTAAATAAAGAAGGCATTCCCGTTTTTAAAAATGAAGCAGCAGATTACGGCCTTGATGATACAAGCTATTCTACCAGCGCAGCTTTTTTTGATTACGACAATGATGGCGACCTTGACATGTTTTCACTGGTTGCAGGCAAGCTGCAGGGTAATAAAAACCCTGGTGGATATTCATATAATTTAAATGACACAAGCAGCCTGAATATCAGCAGGCTTTTTCAGAATAGCTGGGATGAAAATAAACAACATCCTTATTTTACCGATGTGAGCAAAATCGCCGGCATTACTAAAAGCGGCTATGGGCTGGGCATAAATATTACAGACATTAATCATGATGGATGGAAAGATATTCTGGTAAGCAATGATTATTTATCGGGCGACCAGCTTTGGATAAATAACGGTGATGGAACTTTTTCCGAAAGGTCGAAAGAATATTTTAAGCATACAAGCTTTTCCGCCATGGGTAATGATGTGGCTGATATTAACAACGACTGCCTTCCCGATATTATTGAACTTGATATGAGCCCTGCTGATAACTATCGCCGGAAACTGATGATGAGCCCGAATAATTATCAAAATGTTTTAAGCTTTGAACGGTTTAATTACCAGTACCAATACGGTCACAATACATTGCAGTTGAATTGTGGCAATGCACGGGGTGAAAATGATTCTGTTAACAAGCCCGTGTTCAGCGACATTGCTTACTTCAGCGGCATAGACAGGACGGACTGGAGCTGGGCACCGCTTGTTGCAGATTTTGATAATGATTCCTACAGGGACATTATCATCACCAACGGCTTTCCAAAAGATTTGAGCGATCAGGATTTTATTGCCTTTAGAAATAAGTTGTCTTCTGTTGCTTCCGATGATATGCTTATTGAACAAATGCCCGCGGCAAAGCTTAAGAACTATGCTTTCAGCAATAATCACAATCTTACCTTTTCTGATGTAACAGAAGCATGGGGCATTAAAACGCCCACGTTTTCAAACGGCGCAGTGTATGTTGATTTAGATAATGATGGCGATCTTGATGTTGTAACCAATAATATTAACGGCCCTGCGTCTGTTTACAGGAATAATCTGCGTGAGCAAAACAAAACAGGTTCAAACTATATCAATATAAAATTTAACGGCGACAATAAAAATATAAACGGCTTCGGTGCATTGGTCAGTATATACTATAACAGAAATAAAAGCCAGTTTTGCGAAAACACACCTTACAGGGGGTACTTATCAACGGTACAGGACATGGCACATTTTGGCCTTGATTCAGTGACTGCAGTTGATTCAATTGTAATTATCTGGCCTGATCATAAAAAGCAGGTTATTATAAATGTAAAGGCTAATCAAACAATTATTGCCGATAAAAAGAATGCAGCTATTCAATACATATTTAAAAACAATACGATTGATAGCACAGCTTTGTTCACAAACATTACAGCTTCTGTAAACGTTCATTATATACAAAGTGAAAAAGATTTTATTGATTTTAATATTCAAAAATTATTGCCGCATAAATTTTCTGAATTTGGGCCAGGCATGGCAACCGGTGATATTAATGGAGATGGATTAGATGATTTAATTGCAGGCGGATCATTTTATTACACAGGTCAAAAGTTTTTGCAGCAGAAAGATGGAAAATTCCTTCAGGAAGATTTGATCGGAAATACCATCAACAAAAATGCGGAAGATGAAGGCCTGCTTTTATTTGATGCTGATGGCGATGGCGATTTAGACTTGTATATAGCAAGCGGTGGTTATGAAACTGAACCCGGTTTGCCGGCTTACCAGGACAGGTTTTATATAAATGATGGTAAAGGAAATTTTGCTTTAGATTCAAATGCTTTGCCTAAAAATTTCACCAGTAAATTTTGTGTGCGTGCAGCAGATTATGATAAAGATGGCGATCTTGATCTATTTGTTTCGGGCCGGGTAGATCCCTGGAATTATCCAAAGCCTGTATCAAGTTTTATCTTTAGAAATGATACAAAAAATGGAACGGTCAGGTTTGTTGATGTAACAAAATCTGTTGCTCCATCACTTATAAATATTGGGTTAACATGTGATGCAATATTTTCTGATTTTAATAATGATGGCTGGCCCGATCTCATTCTTGCCGGCGAATGGATGCCAATTACTTTTTTACAAAATGAAAAAGGCATATTTAAAAATGTAACGGCTGTTTCAGGAATATCAAACAATATTGGCTGGTGGAATACGGTTGCCGGCGGCGATTTTGATAATGATGGAGATATTGATTACATAGCAGGCAACACGGGACTAAACACTTTTTATAAGCCAGGCAATAAATACCCTATTTCTGTTTATGCAAAAGATTTTAATAACGATGAAAATTACGATGCCATCCTGTCTGTATATCTTCCCAATAACAATATAGAAAAAAAGATGCAGGAGTTTCCGGCATGTTCGAGAGACGACATGATAAGACAGATAAATACTTTACGCAAAAAATATGGCTCCTATAAATCTTATGCAACAGCAACCATTGATTCTGTTTTGAATGAAGAAGATAAAAATGATGCGCTTATTTACCGTGCTAACAATTTTGCTTCCTGCTTTATAAGAAATGATGGTAATGGAAGATTCACAATGCAGCAATTACCGGTGGAGGCGCAATTGTCAACGCTTTATGGAATGAGTGTGGAAGATTATGATGGCGATGGCAACTTGGATATTGTAATAAATGGAAATGACTATGGTATTGAAGTTAGCACAGGCCGCTCCGATGCCTTGAATGGATTAATGTTAAAAGGCGATGGTAAAGGCAATTTTATGGCGATTTCAATTTTACAAAGTGGTATTTATATACCTGGCAACGGAAAGTCAATAACCGCACTTAAAAATGAAAAGAATGAATGTTTACTTGCGGCGTCAGAAAACCGCGGCCCGATGCGTGTATTCCGTTTAAAAAATAATGCAATATGCCTGCCTGCCAGCAGCGATGAACAATATGCTGTTATCAAAACAAAAGATAATAAGAGCCGTCGCCAGGAAATTTATTATGGCGCATCTTATCTTTCCCAGTCTTCAAGGTTTATTTTAGCAAATTCTTCAACGGCTTCCGTTTGTTTTTATAATTCGAAAGGCGAAGCCAGACTAATTAAATATTAATGCGTTATTCATTGTTTTTAATAAGTATTTTTTTATTGAGTGCCTGTAATAATCAGCATAAAGATCCATATAAAAATAACCTTGGTATTGATGAAAAATATGTGGCGGCTGTTGATACAGCACACTATACAATTATAAATTGGGCTGATACAATAATTAATACAGGAGATATGAAGGAAGGTGATACTGCTTTTGCAAATTTTAAATTTAAAAACACCGGTGAAACGCCACTTTTTATTTTAGGTGTAAAACCCAGCTGCGGGTGTACCATCGTAGATTATCCGCATAATAGTGTTACGCCCGGCGATTCAAAATTCATAAAAGCTAAATTCGGCACTTTACACACGCACGGCTTTACAAGAAAAACAATTTTAGTTACTACTAACACACGTAATGGCGATAAAACATTATTGGCAATAGAGGCAAATGTAATTGCCGGTCAATAGTAATATTATATGAAGTGTATATCAGTTTTAGTGTTTATCGGTTACCTGTTTTTTATTAACTGCAGCCAACCGGCATTTGTAAAAAATAAAACACATGCCTCCACACCGGATAGCAGTATAAAAAAAGGTAAAATACTGGCTGAAACATTTTGTCAATCCTGCCATAGCCTGCCAGATCCTTCTTTGCTTACAGCAGGCGTTTGGGAAAATGGTGTACTGCCTGCAATGGGCCCGCGGCTTGGTATTTTCGAGCACCGGTATGAACGTTATCCCAATAACATTAATGATCCCAATATTGGCAGGCACTACTATCCGCCATCACCGTTGCTTTCAAATACTGACTGGCAGCATATAATAGATTATTATAC
>JAEWJV010000629.1 GCA_023386395.1 Bacteroidota bacterium | reverse complement strand
CTTCAACATTACCAATAAAATTAATGCGGGAATTCTCTTTTAAGAGCGGGTAAGTTTCTTTGCACAGTGTGTTGCCTTTACCTTCTTCTTCACCAACGTTTAATAGTCCTACCCGGGGAGTGGAGATGCCTAAAACACTTTTTGCATAAATGCTTCCCAGCACTGCGAAATGGTCAAGGTGTTGTGCTTTGCAGTCAACATTTAAACCCACATCCAGCAAAAGCGCAGTGTCGCCGCCTATTTTAGGGATTACAGAAGCAATGGTAGGGCGGGAAACGCCTTCAATGGGTTTTAAAAAAAACATGGCACCCACAAGCATGGCGCCTGTGTTGCCGGCACTTAGAAAAGCATCCACCTTGCCCGAAGCTAATAGCTGAAAACCTTTGGAGATGGAAGAATCAGGCTTTTCTTTTAAGGCCCTGGTAGGATTTTCATTATATCCGATTACTTCCGTAGCAGGAATAACAATGGTTTTTTCTTCCGGTAAATTGTATTCGCTTAGGAGCGCCCGGATCTGGTGCTCATCGCCAATGCAATAAACAGTAGCATTATTATGCTGCAGGTACAGTTGTAAGCCTTTAACAGCTTCCAGCGGTGCGAAATCACCGCCCATCATGTCAAGAGCGAGATTCATTAAAGCAATAATGGTTTATGCTTTTAGCGGAGCTTTTTCAGAAACAACTTTTCCTTTATAGTACAGTTTTCCTTCGCTCACATGTGCACGGTGGCGTACATGCAGTTCGCCGGTAGCGCTGTCTTTGCTCAAAGTTACTTCTTCAGCTTTGTAATGTGTTCTCCTCTTGGCGCCGCGTTGCTGAGAATGCCTGCGTTTTGGATTTGGCATAGTTTATTGTTTATAATTATTTAAGATCTTTAAGTTTATTTAAAGCCTCCCACATGGGGTTGGCTGCTTTATCTGTTTCTGTTGCCTGCGACAATTTCGCAAGTACTTCCTGATTACATTGCGTATTGCCTTCTTCGTCGGGCAGGCAGGTTTTCTGCAAAGGAATACTCAGGTTTATAAATTCGTATATCCAATCTGCCAAATGTAAATGACTTTCGCCGTGGCTGATATAATATACATCCGGATCTTCCTCCTGCTCATTCATTTCGTCGGGATTATCAACCAGCTTTACCATCACTTTAAACTCATCCCATAACTGAAGCGTAAGCGGATTGCCGCAACGGTCGCAGTTCACATCAACCGTTCCGTCAATATCAAACTTTAAAAACATGAACCCGTTTTTTTTATCAAGCTCAAGCTTTGCCGTTGCATTGCAGTTTGAAAAATCCTGTTCACCATAATTTGCAAAGAACTTATCATCAACCTGGTATTCAAAATGATGAAGCCCGGGTTTCAGGCCAACGAACGCTATTTCAAACTCTCTCCTGAAATTCATGCCTGAAAAATTTGGGGTGGCAAAGGTAACTGAATTTTGCTTAAGAAGCAAAGCTACACGTTGCAGAACCATATAACACCATGGCTTACCGGAAAGTTTAACAAATTAATCTTGCCACATCAGGTAAAAAGCCCAAATTTGCCTTCGAAAACTTTAATTTATTGTTAAGCAATTTTTGAAAATCCGTAAAACCGTTCTGGATTGAACATGAGAAACCTTAAAAATATAATCGTTTCTGTTTCAACAACGTTCGCTTCACTTATTTACACGAAGAAAAGACTTCAAAAAGCAAACAGGCTTCGTATAATACATAATGCCGGCAGCCGCTTTAAGAAAAGCTGATGCATTCCTTTAATTCTTTCTCTGTGTAGGCAACGCCGTATTGCTTTTGAACATCTTCGGGAACGCCATCCCATTGATTCGGCTTGTTGCCAACGTAACCAATATCGTCCCAGCCAATTTGGGTTGAATAAAACCCTGTAGCAGTAAGATTACGCATCAGGTTAAAAAAAGAAACGCCATAATTCATTTCTGGTTTTGCCTTTTCAGGATATGCAATCTGATCAACCACTTCTATCTGCTGTTGTGCTGAACAATCGGTAAACGCTTTTTGATAGGCATTTAAACAATGCATATCCAGCCATCTTAAACCGCCACGCAACGGTGTTTGAAGATTTGGCTCATCTTTTACAATGAATTCTATAAAGTCGGCAACCTTAGCATCGCTGGCGCTGCCGCTCACGTCATCTTTCGGAATAATAATATCAGCAAGCACGGTAATGGTGGCAAATTCATCTGAGGTAAAAAACTTATCCCCGTTCTTAATGGCATCATCATGCGCTTTTTCTTCCGGCATACGGTCTATGGCGGGTTCTGCCAGTTTTGCAAGCGGTTCTTTTTTGTCTGTTTTGCAGGCATCAACCAAAACGCTTGTTGTAACAGCGCCCACGCCAAGTATTTTTAAATGTTTCCTTCTGTCCATGACCTGGATTTTATGCGATTTAAAAGATTATCCTGATTGATTAGTTTAAGCAGGACAACTATAAATAAATTCAAGAACTATTTTGTTATGATTTACCTGGTTGATATTGTTCTTCCAGGTAAATTAAAAAAGCCAGCTTGCAAATCGTGTTATAAATTCTGTTTTTTCATCTGGTCAACGATGTAATCGCTGGCCCTCCACGATAAAGCAAGAATGGTATGTGTAATGTTTTTATCAGCCTGTGAAACAAATGCCCCGCCATCCACGCAAAAAACATTTTTAGCATCATGTGCCTGGCACCATTCATTCAGCGCAGAATTTTTAGGATTACTGCCCATTCTTACGGTTCCTGCTTCGTGAATAATAACGCCCGGGTCGTGC
>JAEWJV010000622.1 GCA_023386395.1 Bacteroidota bacterium | reverse complement strand
CCTGTAATACCGCTTGTTTGGTTGGGCTGCTGAAGACTATGTGTACAATCCATGACAACGGGGACATTATGTTCCTGCATCCAGGGAATATTGCGATAATCAACAACGAGATCCTGGTAGCCGAACGTTGTGCCGCGTTCGGTAAGTATGATTTTATTATTGCCGGTTGATTTGATTTTTTCAACCGCAAACTTCATGGAATGCCCGCTTAAAAACTGCCCTTTTTTTACATTTACAATTTTACCGGTTTCGCCGGCTGCAAGCAATAGATCTGTTTGACGGCATAAGAAAGCGGGAATTTGCAATACGTCAATATATTTCGCGGCTTCGGCTGTTTCATCATGCGCATGTACATCGCTGGTTACCGGCAGGCCGAAATGCTTTCCTGTTTTTTGTAAAAGATGCAAAGCATTATCATCGCCAATGCCCGTAAATGAATTAGCGCTGGTGCGGTTGGCTTTTCGGTAACTTGATTTAAAAATATAAGGAATGCCTAATCTTTTGCATACGCCTGAAACTTTATCTGCAACTTCCATTAACAAAGCTTCATCTTCTACTACGCAGGGGCCTGCGATCAAAAAGAAATTATTTTCGTCGTATTGCTGATTGGCAAAAAGTTCTTTTAAAAAATCTGGTAACATGGCAGCGAATGTACGAAGCGATAATTTTTAATTTCTATTTTTGAGTTTTTATAAAGAAATCTATCAGCCAACTTAGCTCAGTTGGTAGAGCAGCACCCTCGTAATGTGCAGGTCGTCGGTTCAAGTCCGATAGTTGGCTCAGGAAATAAATAATGAGCGCTTTTCGTGAAGCGTCAATTGTGAAACGTGAACGGGATAACGGATGCATAGATTTTTTATCTCTGCATCCGTGACAAATTATCTGGTAACTATTAATGGCAGTTATTTATCTGCTTCAGCGTAATGCGCTGCGGCTTCCAGCGCATTGTAAAATTCTTCCCCGTATTTGCGGATGAGGGATTCTTTTAAAAAAACATACACAGGAACCCGGAGGTGTTTGCCCAGTTTGCACGCGGCACTGCATAAATCGGGACGGGGTTCATAGTTTAAATATTCAAGGTTTTCATCTTCCTTGCTTTTATTTACGCGAATGGGAAACAAATGGCAGCTTATGGGTTTTTTCCAGCTAATTTTTCCTTCATTATAGGCTTTCTCAATACCGCATTTTATAATACCATTTTCATCTTTAAAACCATAAGCGCACATAGCGCCTTTTATGGTGGGAGTAACCCATCCAAACTCCCTGTCGTACACATATTTGCCATGCGTTTCAATGGACCGTATGCCGGCTTCTGTGAGGTATGGTTTTACAATCTCATAGCTGTGAATCAGTTCGTCCAACTCATTTAATTCCAGCGGGGCGCCGGCATCGCCATCTTCACAGCAGCCGCCTTTACATTTTACCAAATCGCAAACAAATTGCTTTTCCACAATCTCGTCGCTCACTAATTTGTTGTCTATTACAATCATGTTATAAAATAATCAAACGGCAAAATTAAAAGATAAAATTTGTTTAATGGCTATTCACTTATCAACTATTCAATAAATCAACCAGCCAGCTATTTCCAACGAAATGTATTAATCAGGTGTTTCATATCTTCTGCCAGGAAATTATTTACAGGCCGCAAAGAATCCTGGTTAGGCGTGGCATTAAAATACAAAGCGCCCCTTATAAAATTTTTTGTTGAATCAGTTAAAAAAAACTGGTCAGCCGTTGCAACGTCTCCTTCAATCTTAAAAAAAGTTCCATGAACATTATTGGAAATAGTCATGATTGAATCATCAATAAAAGATGCTTTTATGGAATGTTTGTTGGTAAGATTATACGCATCATTAAGCAGGCTGTCCAGTTTATATTGGCCTATGATTTTATAGCTTAAATATATGCGGGCATTGAATTGAGGAAAATCTACATTCACCCACCACGGGTTTTCGGTGGAAGAATCAAAAAAAGTGCTGTCTTTTATAACATTTGCATAAACCGGGTATTCAAAAGTGTATGGATAGCCTGGCTTATTAAATTCCTGGTATTTTTTTTCAGGAAAATTAATTTTAAAATAGCCGGCTGGCTTTGGCACGTAAGGTGAATTGCAGCTCAGAAAAGCAAAAAATAAAAAATAGAAAATAAGAATAGGATTCTTTCTGCTATGAGCTGCTGTTGACTGTTGACCGTTGACTGTTGACCGCTTTCCCCTAATCATCCTGTGACTTAATAGTGATTTTAATTTTTTGCAAACGGTTCTTATTAATTTCCAGGACAATAAATTCAAAATCGCCGCTGGTAATAACCTGGTTTTGCTGCGGAATTTCGCCGGCTATTTCAAGAACGAGCCCTGCAAGTGAATCGCTTTCTCCTTTTACGGGATCGAATGTATTTGGCGGAAGCTGCATAATGCGGCAGGCATCATAAATCATTATACTCCCTTCAAAAATATAATTGTTGTCATCAACCCTGGTATATTCTATGTCTTCTTCATCAAACTCGTCATGTATATCTCCAATTACTTCTTCCAGAATATCTTCGAGCGTTACAATGCCGCTGGTGCCGCCAAATTCATCAACCACAACGGCAAAATGAATACGCTTTTGCTGAAATTCATGCAGCAGGTCATCAATCAATTTATGGCTATGTACAAAAGCAATAGGCCTGAGCAAAGTGTGCCAGTCAAAATCGTCTGCATTATTTAAGTGCTGCAATAAATCTTTTGTGTTTATCAGGCCAACAATTTCATCAAGGTTATTTTTATATACGGGCAGCCGGCTGTAATGCAGTTCTTCCACCTGCTTTAATAGATCGCTGAACGATGTATTATATTCTATGCCGTTTACATGCAACCTTGTGCGCATTATTTGCTTTACGGCAATATTGCCAAATTTTACTATGCCTTTAAGAATATTTTTTTCTTTTTCAGATGCTGCATTATTGGTGGTTATGTCAATAGCATGGTCGAGTTCCTGCATGCTGTACCGGGATTTGTTTTTATCAAGAAGCTTCTTTTCTATAACATCTGAATATTTAATCATCCAGTTGCCCATACCATGAAAAAGATAGTAAATGCCTTCGGTAAGCAGGCCGAAGTTTTTAAGGAACCTGATGTTATTCTGATTGGCGTATATCTTGGGAATAACTTCGCAGAACAATACAATAATAGCCAAAACAATAACCAGCTTGGTTAAAAACTGAACAATAAAAGCAGGTGGATTGTTTAGCTGAAATGCAATATCAAGTAATTGGTTTGATATAATGATAATGGCGATATTGGAAAAAATATTTGCAATTAATAAGGATGCCAACAGGCCTTTGGGATCTTCGAGCAAATCAACAATGCGTTTGTAATAAGGCTGTTCTTTTGTTTTAAGAAGATTAATTTCTTTAAAGTTAAGAGAGAAAAATGCTACCTCCGCGCCGGATACAACAAATGATAACAGCATACATGCAATAAGTAAAAAAACAAGTACGGTGGTTGCCTGCGAGTCAATAATGGCATGTTGTATCTGCAAAAATGAAAATAGCGGCGATGGAATTTCCAAATTATAAAATTTTCGTTACGATGCTTTACATCAATCTTATATAACTTCCTGCAAAATACTTAAAAGGGCAATGTGCCGGTTGGTTCGTCATCTGCCGGCGAATCATTATTTGAATTAAAGTCATCCAGGTTTTCTGTGTCATGAGG
>JAEWJV010000608.1 GCA_023386395.1 Bacteroidota bacterium | reverse complement strand
TTACATTATTTATTGAGGCTGCTGACAAAGAATTACTAATTTTGGCGAAACTACATTTTTGATAAATAGTTTATTTTCGGAGAAACGTAAAATGCCTATAAAATTTTTTCACTTAAAATAGTTGCTTATTTGGAACCTCTTACCGTTTTAGCTTCCCGCAAAAAAAGCCAGGTTACCCGGCTTAATTCAAATTCCAGGATTTTTAAACTCATTCTTAAAGCTATTCAGGAAAAAAAAGGCGAAAATATTGTTTCCCTTGATTTGCGAAAAATACCGGAAGCAGTAAGCGATTATTTTTTTATTTGTGAAGCTACAAGCACCACGCAGGTAAGGGCAATTGCTGATTTTGTTGAAGAAACTATTAAAAAAGAATTAGGCGAAGTTCCGTACAGGCACGAAGGTTTTAATGCCTTGAAATGGGTATTAATTGATTACGTAAACATTGTAGTGCATATTATGCAGCCTGATACAAGAAAGTTTTACAAGCTTGAAGAAATGTGGAGCGACGCGGTTTTGAAAGAACATTCATTATAAAAATTTAAACCAGCTAATTTAACCTTACAGAGATTTATAAAAATGGCACAAGATAACAACAAGAATAAACCGGATGTTTTCGACAAAGGGAATGGAGATAAATCGCCGCGTCGTGGCCCGCGTTTCAGTATATATTGGATTTATGCAATCGTGGCAATAACGCTTATTGCTGTAAATGTATTTAAGTTTAACAGCCCCGACATACTCACTACCACCGAACAGGATTTTAAAGAAAAAATGCTGAAAGATGGCGATGTTTTAAAGATTGACAAGGTGAGAAATAAAGAACTTGTTCGTGTTTATATTAAATCTGAAAGCCTCAGCAAAGAATATTATAAAGCACAGTTTAAGCAACCACTTACGAAAGACCCGTCCGCAACACCTTTATTTGAATTCAGGGTAAGCGATTGGGAAAGTTTCAACCGCAGCCTCGCACAATTTTATAAAGACAATAATATTCCCGAAGTATCGGAAAATGTATATGATGAAGGCGAATGGTTCGGTCCTTTTGCCAATACCATTATTTCCGTTTTGCTTTTCGTGGGGTTATGGGTTTTGCTGATGCGCAAAGTTGGCGGCGGCGGCGGTTCCGGCGGCCCCGGCGGCATTTTCAATATTGGCAAATCAAAGGCCCAGTTGTTTGACAAAGGCGCTAAGGTAAATATAACTTTTACCGATGTGGCCGGTTTGGATGAAGCCAAGGTGGAAGTAATGGAAATTGTTGATTTCCTTAAAAACCCCAAAAAATATACGGCGCTTGGCGGTAAAATTCCAAAAGGCGCTTTGCTAATCGGCCCTCCCGGAACCGGTAAAACATTATTGGCCAAAGCAATGGCCGGCGAGGCACAAGTACCGTTTTTCAGCATGAGCGGTTCAGATTTTGTTGAGCTGTTTGTGGGCGTGGGCGCCAGCCGCGTACGTGACCTTTTCAAACAGGCAAGGGAAAAAGCGCCCTGTATTATATTTATAGATGAAATAGACGCCATTGGCCGTGCCCGTGGCAGAAATGCAATCGTGAGCAACGATGAAAGGGAAAATACACTGAACCAGTTATTGGTGGAAATGGATGGTTTTAGTGGCGAAAGCGGCATTATTATCCTGGCTGCAACCAACCGCCCGGATGTATTGGACAGCGCACTGTTGCGCCCCGGCCGTTTCGACCGTCAGATTTCAATTGACCGTCCTGATGTAAAGGGCAGGGAAGATATTTTCCGCGTGCATTTAAAACCCATTAAGGTTTCCCAGACATTAAACATATTTAAACTGGCAGAACAAACGCCGGGCTTTGCCGGTGCAGATATTGCCAATGTTTGTAATGAAGCTGCATTAATTGCCGCCCGAAAAGGCAAGGAAATGGTAGAAATGAGCGATTTCCAGGATGCGATTGACAGGGTTATCGGCGGGCTGGAAAAGAAGAACAAGATCATTTCGCCCGAAGAAAAAGAGATTATTGCTTACCACGAAGCAGGCCACGCTATTTGTGGATGGTTCTTGGAGCATGCTTATCCTTTATTGAAAGTTACCATTGTCCCCCGCGGTACGGCAGCATTGGGCTATGCACAATACACGCCAAAAGAACAATATTTATATAATACCGACCAACTGATGGACCAGCTTTGTATGACGCTTGGCGGAAGGGCTTCAGAAGAAATCTTCTTCGGAAAAATTTCTACCGGCGCATCAAACGACCTGCAGCAGATAACTAAAACCGCTTATGCAATGATAACTGTTTATGGCATGAACGAAAAAGTGGGCAACATAAGCTTTTACGACCCTGCAGCAGATAATTCTTTCACCAAGCCTTACAGCGAAAAAACAGGTGAAATGATTGATGAAGAAGTGAGGAAGCTGATTGAAACCGCTTATGCAAAAACAAAAGCATTGCTTATTGAAAGAAAACATGAAGTGGAAACCCTTGCAAAAGAATTACTGGTAAAAGAAGTTTTATTCCAAAGCGATGTGGAAACACTGATTGGCAAGCGGCCTTTTGGCGAACATAAAGAAGAAGAGAATAAAGAAGAAGAATTGAATGAACATCACCAGGGCGCAATAAGTGCAGGCGTACCGCCTTACGATCCTACCATTACGCAGCCGGCGCCCAAGCAGGCAACTTCCTGATTGCAAAATTTTCAGATAAATTGATGTACGTGAAAACAGCATCATCCTCCAGGGAAAATATTTTAAAAAAAATAAAGCAGGCACTGGCAAAACCGGTGCCTTTGCCTTTTGAGAAAACCCACGAAAACCAGGCTTTCTTTATCAATAAAGGCGAGCCTGAACTGCAGTTTGCTGAAAACTTTGCTGCCCTGCAAGGCCGTTTTTCTTTTTGTGCTGATGAAGCTGAACTTGTTCAGCAATTACAAACATTATTTGGCACAAGGCAATGGACGAAACTATTTGTGAATGAACAAAGTATCAGGGAATTATTCACCCGCCAGCGCCTGGAATTACCTTCCGGCATTAACCTGGCAGATTGCGATGCATCCATAACAAGTTGCGAATGTTTAATTGCCAGAACAGGCAGTATGCTTTTGAGCAGTGCGCAAACCGGCAGAACATCCAGCGTTTATGCACCTGTTCATATCTGCATCGCCTATACCAGCCAGCTTGTATTTGATTTAAAAGACGGCTTTGAATTAATAAAGAAAAAATACCCTTCCGGCATCCCTTCACTTATCACATTCGCCTCAGGGCCCAGCCGCACTGCGGATATAGAAAAAACCCTGGTTACCGGCGTTCACGGCCCGAAAGAAGTGTTTTGTTTTTTGGTAGAAAGCAGGTAAAACCAGGCATTTTTTAAATTAAGTGTAAGTATATTTAAATTTCAGTTCAAAATTTTTACTGAAAATCAGCCCGTTACAAACCTTCGTCAAAAAATAAACACTCTTTTAGTTTTTTATACTGCCTATTTTACGCATCTTCGCGCTCCAAAAAATTAAGCCTGGGATGGCGGGCAACAAAAAACAAATAAATGAGCAAACTACATTTCACAACAAAGCATGCGAACGAGGCTACCGTACAGCGTAACTGGTACGTTGTTGACGGCACCAATCAAACCGTAGGCCGCATGTGTTCTAAGATCGCAACAGTATTGCGCGGTAAGAACAAAGCCTACTACACTCCCCACGTTGACTGTGGCGATTTCGTAATTGTAACGAATGCAGATAAGGTAAAATTTACCGGCAATAAGCTGGAAGATAAAGTTTACCAGAATTTCAGCGGCTACCCCGGAGGTTTAAGGGAAGAAAGTGCAAAAGACCTTTTAAAACGCAGGCCCGAAGCCGTTATTGAACGCGCTGTAAAAGGCATGCTGCCTAAAAACCGTTTGGGCAGAAAGATGTATAAAAAATTATTTGTGTATGCTGGCGCTGAACATCCGCACACTGCACAGCAACCAAAAGAATTTAAATTCTAAATAAGCTGATGGCCGTTAGTTGAAAGCTGATGGCTGAAAGCTGAAAGCTTATAAAAAATGGAAAAACAAAAAAATGCCGTAGGCCGCCGTAAAGAAGCCGTTACCCGCGTTTTTATTTCAAAAGGCAGTGGTAATATTACGGTAAACGACAAAAACTATAAAGAATATTTCGCTTTACCATACCTGCAAAACCAGGTGGAAGCGCCTTTAAAAACCATCGAATCACTTGATAAATTTGATGTGGTTATCAATGCAAGCGGCGGTGGCGTAAAAGGCCAGGCAGAAGCGGCAAAACTAGGC